>JAYVTL010000057.1:0-16950 GCA_043788845.1 Candidatus Uhrbacteria bacterium | reverse complement strand
GGCGGCGAGAATTTCTTCGAAATCAAAGTCTATGGGTTCGCGTTTGCCGATGAGGCGACAGGTGGGATGAAAAAGACAGTGCACGTGGGGATTAGCAATTGCTTGGAGCAAGCGTTTGGTTTGGGTAGAGCGTGAGAGTTTGAATAAGGTGTGAATGGAGATGCCGACCCAATCTAATTTAGCGAGTGCGTCGTTGGGTAAGTCTAGGTTGCCGTCACGCAGAATGTCGCATTCGGTGCCTTTGAGTATGGTGAAATTTTTTTGTGTTTTATTGAGTTGGTCAATTTCTTTTCCTTGAAGAGCGAGATGTTTGGCGTCGAGGCCGTGGATGAAGGCGAGTGACTTGGTGTGGTCGGTGATGGCGATGTAGGACAGGCCGGATTTTTTGGCAGCGGTTGCCATGTCGGCAATGGAATCGGAGCCGTCGGTCCAGTTGGTTTGGACTTGGAGATCGCCGCGGACCGAGCCGTAGGGAATCAAGTCGGGGAGTTGGTGCTTGAGTGAGGCTTCGAGTTCGTCGCGGCCGATACGGAGTTCGGGCGCGGGGGTGCTCATGCCGAGTTTTTTATAGATTTCTTCTTCGGTTTTGCAGACGACTAATGAACCTTTTCCGTGTTCACGTCCTTTACGCAAGGTACGAAAGAGGCCGTATTCATTGAGGGTAAATCCTTTACTCAATGCATGTTCGCGCAATAAAACGTTGTGACGTTTATCGCCGGTGAAATATTGGAGGGTGGCACCAAAGACAGTGTTTGGGACAACGCGGAGGTCGGCGTCGATGCCTAGCAGGAGGCGGACGGAGGAGCGGGTTTTTCCTTTTTCATGGATGCTGTCGACCATGGGCATGGTGGTGAAGACATCCATCACGCGTTGGGGATGATTGGTGGTGACGATGAGGTCGATGTCGCCGATGGTGTCTTGCATGCGACGGAGTGAACCGGCGACGACACAGCGTTTGACGCCAGGAATTTTTTTGAGGGTGTCGATTATTTCGTCGGCGACTGGGAGAATATCACCTAGCAGGTGGCGGCCGGTGGCGCTTTGCATCAAGGCGAATTGTTTGGCGAGTTTTTGTTGGGAGGTCTTGCCCCAGTGTGGGATTTTTTCGAGAAGATTTTTTTCGAGAACTTTTTTGAGATCCGCGAGATTTTTTACTTTCAGATGTTGGTAGAGATCGAGGATGTGTTTGGGGCCAAGGCCTTCGATTTGAGCGAGGGCACTGATATCGACGGGGAAATGTTTTTTGAGAGCGATATATTCTTTCATTTTACCGGTGCGGAAGTATTCGTCGATTTTGAAGGCGATGCCGGGGCCGATGGCGGGGAGTTGGCGCAAGGCTTTGAGGCCGCCGGCGCGCCAGGTGGCTTCAATTTCGTCGTCGAGCGCGCTGATGGATTCGGAGGCGAGTTGGTAGGCGCGGGGTTTGAAGGGAATGTTGAGCATGGCCTCGCGGTAGGAGAACTCTAAAAAGATATTGGCGAGGGTTTGAGCGGAGGTCATGGTTGTAGGGTAGCTAAAAAGTGGCGGGCGAGAAACAAAATATAGATTTTCGCGTGGGGCCTGCCGTCGATCGCATTTTTTTTGGTTGGGTGAAAACTGACAGACTGGTATCTACCAATAATTCCCTGAGCGGAGCAGCAGCGGAGTCGAAGGGTGGGGCGGATGGGCGGTCGGTCGGAGTCCTTCGACAAGCTCAGGAAATTGTTAATACTTTGTCATTGCGAGGAGTACTGACGACATGGCAATCTCATATTGGTATGTCGATCGGAAGTGAGATTGCTTCGTGCCTCGCAATGACATGTTGTACCAATGACGAAATTTTTGTTTCTCGCGATGATGTAACGATTTTGTAGTGATAGGACGAGTCTCGCGATGAACTAGTTGGAAGTCCGACGACCACCGGCGACTCTAAGGGCGTTTAGGATGACGGTGATGTCGAGGGCTTCTTGCAGGACGGCGCCGTTTACGGGTGAGAGAAAGCCGGCGGCGGCGATGAGCATTAAGCAGATGCTGGCGCCCATGCCGAGGTAGATACTTTGGAGGGCGATGTGGAGCATGCGTTGGGAAATTTCGCGGGCTTCGCCGACGCGAGAGAGGTCGTCGACGGTGATGACAATGTCGGCGGCTTCGGAGGCGGCGCTGCCGCCGTGGGAGCCCATGGCGATGCCGACGTCGGCGCTGGCGAGGGCGGGGGCGTCGTTGACGCCGTCACCGACCATGGCAACGGTATTTCCTTTGTTGCGAAGTTTTTGTACTTCATGGACTTTGTCTTCGGGCAAAAGATCACCGTGGGCTTGGGTGATACCGACCGAGGCGGCGATGCGTTTGGCGACAGCGGATTTATCACCCGAAAGCATGAGGAGTTGCTTGACGCCGGTGTGGCGCATGTTGGTGAAGAGGTCTTTGGTTTCTTTGCGGATGCGATCGGCAAAAGCGATGCCACCTAGCAGATGTTTGCCTTGAGACAGGTAGACGATTTTTTCGCCGCGTAGTTTGTGTTGTTGGTGAGATTGTTCGAGGCCCGGTGGAATGATGGCGCCGTGATGGCGGACGTATTCGAGTTTGCCGAAGTTATATTTTTTGCCATGCAAGATGCCCGTGATGCCTTGAGCAATGGTCTCGTGAGGATCGGTGGGATAGGTGAGGGTGAGGTCGCGCGCGCGGGCTTCTTTGACCAGGCTTCTGGCTAAGACATGGGCCGACATTTGATCGATGGAGGCGGCGAGGCGTAGGACATCGGTGGTATTGGCTTTGAGGCCGATGACTTGGGCGACGCGGGGTTCGCCAAGAGTAATGGTGCCAGTTTTGTCGAAGATGAAGATGGTGGCGCGACTTAAGATTTCTAAGGCACCGCCGTGTTTGACGATGATGCCGCGTTTGGCGGCGAGGCTGACAGCGGACATGATCGCGACGGGAGTGGCGACGATGAGGGGGCAAGGGGTGGCGACGACGAGGACGGCGAGGGCGAGTAGCGGATCTTGTGAATACCACCACGCAAAACTGGCGATGAGGGCGGTGATGAAAGTGAAACTGGCGCTAAAGCGGTCGGCGAGGCGGACGATGGGTGCTTTATTTTTTTCAGCGGCGGTGACGAGGCGGACGATTTGCTGATAACGACTATCATGGCTCAAATGTGTGGCATGAATGATGATGACGTCGCCAACGTTAATGCTACCGCTTTGGACAGGTGAGTGTTTTTTCTTTTCAACGGGGAGTGGTTCGCCGGTGATCATGCTTTCGTCGATGAGCGAGACACCATCGAGGATAAAGCCATCGACGGGGATGGGTTCTCCTTGTTTGACGAGCAAGTGGTCACCAAGGGCGACTTTGGAAACGGGGATGTCGGTGAGGCGGGTGCCGCGTTTGCGATGGGCGATGGAGGGGGCGCGGTTTAGGAGGTTGGTGAGTTGGCGACGGGCGCGAGCGAGAGCGTATTGTTCGAGGGCTTCACCACCCGACAGCATGAGCAAGATGACGGCGCCGGCCAGGTATTCATTCAGCACGAAGGAGGTGGCCATGGCGGCGATGGCGATGATGTCGACGCCAAATTTCCCGCGAAAAAAATCAGATAGGGTGCGCCAGGCATAGGGTGCGCTGCCGAGGATGAGAATGGTGGCGAGTAGGAGGCGGGCTGGGGCTAGGTCGATGAAAACGGCGACCATTCCAGCTAAAGCAAAACCAGCCAAGACCAGGAGGGGCATGGTTTGTGTGAACGAAAAGGAACGACGGGGCAGCATGGGAAACTCGGCTTAGTGTAGCATGAGGGTTGGCCTGACTCGGTGGGTAGGCGAAGGCTTGCCAGATTTCGCGCCTCTTGATAGTCTTTGCCCACAAAACAAGCGGCTGGCGTTTGTTGCAGGCGGGTATCGTATAGTGGCTATTATGCCACCTTGCCAAGGTGGAGATGAGGGTTCGATTCCCTCTACCCGCTCCAAAAAGAAAGCCGACCATAAGTGGTCGGTTTTCTTTTTGGATCTAAGGGGTGGTTGGGTTTGATGTCCTTGTATTGGTGGCAGATATTTTAATCATGGTTGGAAATTCATTTTTTGATAAATGTCCCCCCTGATGTACGTATTCTATGAACCTTGAAATCACAAGTCTAGCTGCACGAAGTGCATGTAGACGTTCGGTGCCTGTGATATTTTTAGCTTTGCCGTGTCTTAGTTCTCCGGCAGGTTTTTCGAGCTGATCTATGATCCACTCGTTGGTGAGGTTTAATTCAGCGCATAGTTTTTTGCGCCCCTTCTTGGCATTTGTACCAAAATAATGCATGAGAGCCTCAACTGAGCGGAAAGCATAAAAAGGCGTGTCTTGTGGATCTAGGATCCCTTGTCGGAAATCCTTTAATGCTCGACGAAGTGGGAGTAATTTGTTCTCTGAGTCTTTCAGAAGCAGATCGATAATGCCAATCGCATTTCCAGGAAATCCGCTTAAAGGGTCTAGACCTTCAAACTCAATGCCAAACACTCTTGCCGCTTCGGCTGATCCAATACCGGTTATTTCAACCTCGTACCCGTAGCCTTTTGCCCACCCTAGGGAATCAGCAAGCATTGCCACATGACCGTGTACAGTATTTTTTAAAGTATTTATGTCAACATTAGTTTCACCTGAAATTTTTGTGATTATCTGTGATGCATAAATATTGGTGCTGAGTTCAAGTGAACTACCGTTTAAATCCACTATCAGGGGTGGAATAGTCATGTGTACATCGCATCTTTCGGGTAATATTCTTCCAAAGAAGACTAGGACAGGAGTTGTGTGATGATCACTGTGATCCGTTATTGGTGTTTCTTGTATGTTTGGCATATAAATGAATTGTAATCAGTGGATCTGTCGGAAGATGTATCTTGATATTAAATTTAATTATTTGCATTTCATCAGGATGTGAATTGGAGGTCAACATTGGCCCAGTATAGTTTGTACTTTTTTGTCATGGTGATATTGCTTGGGATGCTATACTTGAAATATATGAAGATATATTCAATAACCGTAGGTCAACTTGTTGTTCTTTGGCTCCTTGGAATTATTGCTTGGATGTATGCACTAGACGGTTTTAGTAAAACGGCTTTTTGGTTGATTCCGGGGGTGCTTATTTTTTATACAGTGGGTTGGTTTGATTATCAAAATAAACAAAAGAAATAGATCAGATGAAATTTTTCATTTTGGTTTGTTTCTTAGTTTTATTCGGTGCGGGTTGTCATAAAGATACGTGGCAGGGTTTTTATTATCCTTACGGGACGTCAGGTGCTACATCCAAGAGCCGTATTTTTGAAACACTTGATCAGTGTAGAGAATGGATTAAATCTTCACGACGGGCTTTAACTCATGATGAAAGTGAGGATTGGGAATGCGGTAAGAATTGTCGTATTCAAGATTCGTCGATCGATCTTTCAATCTGCGATGAGACTGCGCGTTAGTTCGTATGGTTTTGTTGAAATGAAAACGTTTCGACGAATCTCGGAGCGTTTTTTTGTATAAAGAGACCTAAGTTTCATGAGATTATCAGGAGGTCTTTTAGTTTGAATATTACGTTTGACGATTCTCGCAAAATCTTTTTAGATAGGCGGAGTTCATTCTCAAGATATAGGAGGTAGCTCATGAAGCATGCAGGTATCGATTTTGGGACGACTTTGGTGAAGGCGTTTTTTACTGAAGAGGGTGAGGCGGTGATGCTCGATACGCGATTGCAGGATCGGCAGGCTTTGGCTGATGCACTGCGAGAACGCGGGATTGAGCTGTTGCAGGTGACGGGGATTGGGTCGCGAGAAGGGTTCGAAGGGTTCAAACAGGCGAGCATGCGCGGCGATAATCCGATCGACAGTGAGCTGCTTACGCAAATGCGAGGTGCATTGTTCTTGCTAGAGAGGCAGGGGGTTTGTCCTGCTGCGCATTGCCTGTTTGCGTCGGTGGGAACGGGGACTTCGTATCTGGTGCGAGCGCATGCGCGGGGTGTGGGAGTCAAACGCAAGCTGGGGAATTCCATCGGCGGTGGGCTTATTTCGGGATTGGCTGCGACGCTTGAAATCCCGATGAGCGAGATCGATGCCTTGGCTCGGGCTGGGTCGGCGCTCGATATCTATGTGCGAGATTTGCTGCCAGCGACGGCAGATACGTTCGAAGGTGCCATGGTGGTGTCACATTTTGGCAAAGCGAAACATGGATCTTCGCAACAAGATCGGAGTGCGAGCTTGTTCCAAATTGTGGCAACCGTGATTGTGCGCGATATCATATTGCTGCGGGGCGATGATGATCGGCCGTCATTGTTTGGAGGTTTTACGGACGTGGTACTGATGGGCATGACCGTGCAGGAGTATTCGGTTTTGCGCGAGGCGTTCAATGTCTATTTGCTGGCCTGTGGTTTTACCGTGCATATTCCGCAGCATGCGGGTTTTGTGGGAGCGGCGGGGGCGTATCTGCAAGAGGAGTGAGATGCAAAGACTCAACCGTCTCGATGAATATTGGGACGGTTTTTTATTTCTCGCAAAAAGAAAACGCCCCGATGTGAATCAGGGCGTTGGGTAAACGGAAGAGATTGTGGAAGAAACGCTGGATGAAGTTGCGCTTGGCGTCGAGGGCGGCTTCGGCGGCGATTTCGGCGTCGATTTGGACTCGGCGTTGTCGAATTTCTTCATCACGCAGACGGTCTTTTTCTTGTTGCGCTTTCCATTTGGCACGATCGACGAGTGTGCCATTGGGGAGCAGGAGATACTTTTCGCCGAAAGCTTTGGCGAGTCGATGGGTTTCTGCCCAGAGCTTGTCTTCTTGGGCTTTGAGCTGTTCTGGTGTTCTCATGGCGACCTCCGGTTCATGAAAGAGCTGGGGGGAGCATAGCAAGATGGGGTTTGAGTGCAAGTTTTTGACTCCCCGCCATACCCCGCGTACAGTGCAGCTGGTTCTTTACAATACGGAGGTTCACCATGTCAGACAATGTTATCCGTAGGTTTGTGAAGTGGTTGGGACTTGAACTTCCGCCGCCGAATGATATGACGGATCCTCGAGATGCGAAGGCGCTCGTGCGACTGCGGCGTGAGCAAAAGCAAAGCCAGGATGCGAGCGCGCGGCGGATTGTGACTTCGGTCATGAATCAGCATCGGTCGCCGGAGTTTGACAATGTTTTGCTTAGGCTTGGAAGGTTTAGCACCGAGGAAGATATTGATCGTGAACGCGATAAGGTGCGGACATACAATTTCGATCCTGATCAAGTGGTGACGGAATTTTATCAGCGCGATGAAGGTCGGCTGGTGGTGTACAACAATGGCGTCCTCGTGTTCGTGACTTTGATCGATGAAGTTCGCGATGCGAAAAGTGGTGACTTCACCGTCACTTGCCTTTGTCTCGGAGAGACGGGGACGGGGAGAACGGTGACGATGGCGCGCGGAGAATTGCGTAGCAAGATCGAAGTCGGATTGCGTGATATGCGCGATGCGAAGTTGATTCCGCAGATTTTCTCGCAAAAACCTTGGAGACGCGAAAAACTTTTGTCAGAGAGTCATCTGACGGAGAAGGCGTACTTCAAAGATTTTGGTGATTTGGTGGCTTTGGTGGACAATCGAAAAACCTGATGGAGGCCGTCATGGAATTGTATACGCGACAAGAAGGAAGAGTGATTGTGCATGAAGGTGGTGAAGTGGTGCTGATGAGCACGCTGGTGACTCAACAAGATGTGGACAGCGGCATTCATACGGTTACCTGCAAGTGCCTGATGCAGACGGCGCAGGGGTCGACCTTGGTGGTTGCGAGGGCTGTTCTCGAGAAGAAGTTGGTGGAATTGATTCAGCGATTGCGCGTGTCGCATGAGTTGGAGGACGTGCTCAATCATCATCCGTGGAAACGCGAAGGTGTGTGTGGTCGGCGTGCCGATGCCATGATGCGCGGTGCTCAAGTGGGTGGTGATTTGGTGGTGCGGGTTGCGCCATAATGCTCAAGCCGGTTTGTGCGCTCGCATAGGCCGGTTTTTTTATTGATGCTTGCGAGAAGTGAAGCGGCCTGCCAAGCTGGCGGAAGTTCTTTGAAAGGAGAGCGGTCATGATGAAACGTGCATGGAAAACAGTGTCGTATGGGGTTGGCTATGCGCGGTTGAATTTGATACCGCGGCCGCATCATGCGGTGGGTTTGCCGGCGGAGGAAGATGATCCGACGCGAGCGGTGTTGTTGGTGCCTGGGTATATGGGAACGAATCAGGTGATGGTGAAGTATCAGGTATTGTTTCATCGCTTGGGGATACGCGCCTATACGGTGAATATCGGATTGTACTCAATGGTGTCGTTTCAAACGGCGCGGGCGTTGCTCGAGCGGCGGATTTATGCGATTCGCGAAGAGCGGCCGCAGTTGCGACAGCTGTCCTTGGTGGGACATAGCATGGGTGGCTTGGTGTCGTTCGACATGTTGGGGCAGCCGGTGTTGGCTGGATTGCAACCGCGGTTGGCGGCGATTGGTTCGCCGTTTACGGGGACATGGGCGGCGCTGATGGGTGCGTGGTTTTCGCCGTCGGCGATGGAGTTGTTGCCGGTGCATCCGCGCTATCGTGAGATGCCGAGTCGGCAACGGGTGCGGGTGCCATTTAAGATTTTTGCGGGTAGCGAAGATTTGTTGGCGCCGGCGGATCGATGTGTACACCCGGATGCGGAGACCCTGATTTTTAAGACGGGGCATGTGGGATTGTTGTTTGAGAAGAACGTGTTTCGTGAAGTGCATCGCTTTGTGGCAAAGAAAGGTTGAACTAAAAATCCTCCCGGAACTTGGGAGGATTTTTTTATTTTTGATTGATTGACAGGTCGATTTTTTTCTGGTTATTTCTTGATGGAGGTGTCATATGACCGAACCTATTCATTCTGTTGATTTGCTCTGGCAGGAGGGAATGCCGGAAGTGTATATTGAGACCGCTGAACGCACGTTGCGCGCGGTGGTTCAGCGTCTGGGCTTTGGTGCTCAGCTAGCGGTGGAGCGCATTGGTACGTGGCGCGCCGAGGATTTTACGGCGCAGGATGGGAGTTTGCTCGAAGATCGGAGCGTCGACTTCATGCTTGAGATGGCTCGGAAGATGGGTCAGGGCATTTGTCGGACGCAAGGTCAGCTATGGGTGCATGGGGTCAATACGTACTTTGTCCGCCACCCTTGGCGGTCGAATTCCTGGCGTGGCATGTCATTGCTCCTGGTGAAAGATGATTATGGTTTGGCCGAAGATGACTATATCTTTGGCGCAGCCCTCGAAGGTACATGTGCAACTATCAGTACCTTTCGATACCAACAAGACACGAGGCTCATGGATCCGTTGCTTACATTTGCAGTGACGGTGTTTCATGAAATGGGTCATGTGTTTGGTGCGCCGAATGACGATCGGACGGAAGCGGTGTTGCAGTGGTTTGGAACACATTGCACGAATGCTTGCGTCATGCGCCAGCGCGATGACTTGCCCGAGTGGGAACAAGAGATTGCGCCGGATGTCGGCGAGCGTGTGTACTGCGAGTCGTGCTTCCGAGACATTCAGAATTTCATGCGCACACGTTTGCAGACATGACACAAAATCCTCCCGGAACTTGGGAGGATTTTTTTATTGACCGAGGAGGAATAGACCGAAGATGCCGAGGGTTGTGGCAAGAAAAATTTGCCAGGTGTGTAAATCAGGTTTTGGGAGTTTGAAATTTGGTCGCGTATATCGGAGGATTGCGGCGATTACGAGAATCATGAGTGGTTGAATGCCGCCGACCGCATTGACCAAGGTGACGGGGCCCAAGCTGATGGCGATTGATGTTGTGGTGCTGCCGAGTTGGGTGATGCCTTCATTCAGGAAAATTAGTCCGCGGGTTTCTTTGCGTGAAATCATCTGTCGTACTTCTTGTCGCGTGGTTTTTTGCAGCAAGATGCAGAGCACGCCGAGCGCATTTCCGATTGAAAGCAAGACCAGACCGGTGGGGAGCGTGGTTTGTACATACATTGCTTTTTGCAAAATGACTTCGGTGGCGGTGAGGCAGGACGCGAGGAGCATCCAGGGAATGGCTTGAGTTGCGAGGTGTGATTTGTGTGTGGGGAGTGATTTTGTCCACTGTGCACTGATGGATGAAGCAACTAAAAGTGCGATGCCAAGATATTGTGTGCTAGAAAATAACTCGTGGAGAAATATGAAAGCTAGAAGTGTGACCAAAACTGGAGCGGCATTCCAGATGAGTACGGCGCGGGCGGGGTCGGTGTAGCGGAGTGCTTTGAGATAGGGATAGTAGACGAATAAACTGACGAAACCTGCGCAAATTCCGATGAAAATGGTTTGGAGATTGGGCGTTGTCCAGTTTCCGCTGATGACTACGAACAGACCGGGCAAGATTGATAAGATGCCGGGAGCGATGAGGAGACTGGAAATGTTTTTTACTTTTTGCGCGACTAAGTTTCCGTCAATGAGATTTGAGGTTGCCCAAAATATCGTGGCCAGTAAAATGAGGGGAAACCAGAGCGCATGCATGCAGGTTTATTTTACCAAGAGCTCGATGCCAACGGGGCAATGATCGGAGCCGAGGGTGTCTTTGTCGATCCAGGCGCGTTTGACGTTCTTTTTTAATTCATCGCTGACGAAAAAATAATCGATTCTCCAGCCCACATTGGTGAGACGCGAACGGGTTTTGACATCCCACCACGTGTAATGATCGGGACCTTTTTCAAACATGCGAAAGGTGTCGTGATAGCCGAGGGAAATGAGTTTGGTGACCCAGTCGCGTTCGATTTGCATGAAACCGCTGGTGTTTTCATTTTGCTTTGGGCGCGCGAGATCGATGGGAGTGTGGGCGGTATTCACATCGCCGCAGATGACAATGGGTTTTTGTTTGCGCATTTTTTCAATGAGCTTCAAAAAGTGATCGTAGAATTCCATTTTGTAAGCGAGGCGTTCTGGGCCGGAGCCACCATTGGGGAAATAGACATTGAACAGAAAAAACTTTTCGTATTCTGTCATCACGATGCGGCCTTCGCCGTCGAGATTGCCGCGACCAAAATCGGTGACGGCGCTGACGGGAGAGACGCGGGTGTAGGTGACGGTGCCGCTATAGCCTTTGCGGATGCCGGAACTCCAATAGGATTCATAGCCACCGGGATGTAAAAGTTTTTCGCCGAGCTGATCTACATGGGCTTTGGTTTCTTGCAGGCACAAAATATCCGGCTTGTGTTTGTGCATCCAATCGAGCAAGCCTTTTTTTTCGGCAGCTCGGATGCCGTTGACGTTCCAGGAAACGAGGGTGAGAGATTTGGACATGGGGGGAGTGTAACTTGAACCAGTCTGTAAAGTCTATAAAGCTGTGAGGGGAAATAAAAACCCCCTCCGATGTGCATCGGGGGGGTGGGGGTTAAGTGCGGGCGGCAATGCGCCAGGGGAAGGAGTGGTTGTGCATGAAGGGGCGGATATTGCCTGGGCAGAGCATGGGTGCGCGGAACTCTTCGCGTACGAGAGTTAGGCGGCCGGGGTTATGTGGGAGGCGGTAGAAATCGGCGCCAAAGTGGGAGGTGAAAGCTTCGAGTTGTTCGAGCGCACCTAGTTCTTCGAACAAGGTGGCTAGAACATGAAGCGCCACTGGTGCGTTGAAGATACCGGCGCAACATTCGGCGCACTCTTTGGTTTCGACGATATGCGGTGCGGAGTCCGTGCCAAGGAAGAACTTGGGTTTGCCTGAAATGGCGGCTTTGCGCAGGGCAGCGCGATCTTCGAAACCTTTGGCTTCGGGCAAGCAATGGAGATGCGGTTTGAAGGTGCCGCGGCGCACATCGTTCATGGTGATCATCAAGTGGTGCGGCGTGATGGTGGCGGCCAGATTAGGACCGCTGTTCATCACATGCCAGACGGCTTGCGCCGTGGTGATGTGTTCGAGCACCATGTTGAGTCGTGGAAAGTCCCGCTCGAGACGCGACAAGATTTCGCGCACAAAGATGTTCTCGGCGCGATAGCAGTCGACATCGGGGTCGGGGACTTCGCCGTGGAGCGAGAGGACGAGGCCACAATCTTGCATGGCTTCGAACACTGGATACATGGCGGTGAAATCGCGCACACCGCCTTCAGAGTTGGTGGTGACACCGTCGGGGTAGAGTTTGCCGGCGAGGATGCCGGCAGCTTTGGCTTCGCGGACGATGTCGGGCGTGGTGGTGGGCGCGATCTTGATGGTCATGAGTGGTTCGAGCTCGCCGCTCGCGGCGATGATGCGTTCGCGATAGGCGAGGGCGTCAGCGGCGGTGAGGACGGGCGGCTTGAGATTGGGCATGACCAGGGCACGGCCAAAATATCTTGCCGTGTATTTGACGACGTGTTTGAGCACGTGGCCATCACGAAGGTGAACATGCCAATCGTCCGGTGTGGTGATCTCGAGAGTTGTCATGATGACCTCCTAGGTCAGAGACAGCGTTGGTTGATGTGACGAATGATGCGTTGTACGCGCCAGGGACGCAGGAAGGCGACCGAACCGAGCTCGATGGCGTTGGCGCCGGCGTCGAGGATGCGATCCGCGTCGTCTGATGACAAGATGCCGCCGCAGCCGATGATGGGTTTGGTGAAGCCAGCTTGTCGAGCGTCGATGATCCAGTCACAGACGATGGGCAAGAGCGGAGCGCCAGACAAACCGCCATTGCCAAAGCCATAGTGTGCGAGTGGCGAGACGTCACTGCCAAACAATTGTTTCCAATTGATTTGCTCGGACAATTCGCCCCAGGGGATGGTATTCGACATGCAGATGGCGTCGAGCTCGCGATGTTCGGCGAAACGTAGAGCGGCTTCGATGGGCAAGAGCGCGTTGAATTTCGCGATCAGCGGAATGTTAAGTACGCTGGCGAAATCGAGCGTCTGGCTGACTTCTGCTTGGAGCGATGCGAGCTTGAGACCGACATTGGGACAAGAGAAGTTGATGGCCAGAGCGACCGGTGCCTTGAACTTGGGGAGATAAGCGCGCAAGAGCTCGATAAAACGCAAGCTTTCGCCGAGGCGACCTTGGGAGGTGGCTTCGACGGACATGAAGGAGATGACGATAGGATCGGTGCGCTGTTGCCAGCCGCTGTTCTCGAGAAGGAATTGCGCGCCAGGACCAGACAAGCCAACCGCGTTGAGGGCGATGCCTTGGCGCAGATCGACGTAGATGCATTTGGGCATTCGTTCGAGTGGCGTTTTGCCGTCGGTGGCCAGGCGCATATTGCCAGCGCGCGCTTCGAGGGTGGTGGTTTTGGCTTGTAGAGTTGATCCCTTGAAGTTGAGACCGAATAGCTTGAGCGGGGCATGGTACCACCAGCCTGAACCATCGAAGTTGCGAGCTCCAGAGGCATTCCAAACGTGACCAAGGTCGATAGTGCGTAGGATCATGGGGAACCTCCGTTGGTGTGAAAGAACCTGGGGCATCTTATCTAGATCGTGGGCTTTGGCAAGCGTGCTACCCTATGGCGATGACCACTATTTACTTGATGCGGCATGGGCATGTCGACAATCCGGACAATGTGTTTTATGGGCCGGAGTTTCCATTGTCGGAGTTTGGGAAGAAGCAGATCGCCGAGGTGTCGCATGATATGCAGGCGGCTGGGGTGAAGCCATGTGCGGTGTATGCTTCGCCATTTCGACGCGCGCAAGAAACGGCGGCGATTGCGGCAGCAAGCTTGGGTGTTGATGAGATTAAAACGGATATTCGTATTCGTGAATGGGATGTGGGGTCGTGGTTTGATCATCCATTGCGAGAATTTCATGCTGCGACGGGGTATGAAGCAGATCCTCCACCAGAACGATTGCCGGGTGGGGTTGAACCGTTGGCAGAGATGGCGGCGCGCGTGGTGGAAGTTATTCGTGAGGCGGTAGTGGAGTGTGCTGGCAAGGAGGTGATTGTGGTGTCGCATCGTGAACCATTGGTTACGGCGATTTTTTTATTGCGTGGCGAGAATTTTTCGATGGTGCACCATGTGCCGTTTGAACGTGGGATGGTGTGGAAAGCCGTGTTCGATGAAGGAGGAAATTTCATCGAAGTTGGTTTAGCATTTGATCGGAGTTCAGCGGCTGATAGGTATTGAACGCATCTGATACACTAGGGATATATGCCGGTTGGTTTTTTGCCGATTTTTCTTCTCGCACTGTTTAATGTGGTTAATTATCTTGACCGGTATGTGATCGCGGCGATTGGGCCGTCGTTGCAGCGGGACGCATTGTTGAATGATGGACAATTTGGGTTATTGGGGGCGGCATTTGTGTGGGGGTATTTGATGGTGAGTCCGTTTGTGGGGTCGTGGGCGAGAAAAGTCTCGCGGCCGGTTTTTTTGTCGGTGTGTGTGGCGTTTTGGAGTGTGATGATGGGAGCGCTGACGGCAGTGAGTGGCGTGGTGATGTTGATGGTGGCGCGGATTTTGATGGGAGTGGGTCAAGCTGGATATACGGTGGTCGCGCCGACAGTATTGGATGATTTAACTGAGAAAAAAACGAAGAGTAAATGGTTTGCATTGTTTTATGCTGCGGTGCCGGTGGGATGTGCGTTGGGATTTGTGTATGGCGGATGGATGGACGGATATTGGGGTTGGCAACGCGCGTTGACGGTGGCCATGGGGGTTGGGATTTTTTTGTCGCCGTTGTTGTTGATGGTGCGGGTTTCGCAGGCCGAGACGAAGCCGATTGGCGCGTTTGCGGGGATGCGTGAGATCGAGCGTTATCCACGCTATGTGTGGACGGTGTTGGGGTATGCGATGCAGACATTTGCGTTAGGAGGGTTGGCGTTTTGGGCACCGACGTTTTTGTATCGGGTATTTGATTTGCCGGCAGCTTTTGGGAGTATGTTTTTTGGTGGAGTGGTGGTGGTGACTGGGGTTACGGGTTCATTTTTAGGTGGGTATTTGAATGACCGGGCGAAGGGAATAGATAAAGTGAGTGCTGCTTTGAGGCTGTGTTGGCTGCTGACAGCGTTGAGTGTGCCGTTTGCGGTGGCATGCGTGTTTGCTACATCGCCGTGGGTATTTTTTGTGATGATTGGGATAGCGCAGGTGGCTATTTTTGCGACGGTTCCATTAAGCAATTTGGTGTTTATTGAGAGTGTTCCTAGCGCATTGCGTGCGACGGCATTGGGGATGGCGGTGTTTGTGGGAAGTTTGTTGGGGGACATGATTAGTATTCCGTTGGTGGGTGGGGTGTCGGATGCTGTGGATTCGTTGCGGATTGGGATGTTGATGTTGCCGATGGCGTTGTTGCTGAACGCGGTTTTGTGGCTGATCGCAAGTCGTGTACGAGCGAAATAATGATTTTTTTGGTGAACAATTATGCCGTTATGGTGGGGTGGGTTTTGGTTAGGGCGAGGAGTTTTCGCTCGAGCTTTTTTTGGATGAATTTTTGGCGGGCGCGTTTGACGCCTTCGCTGGCGGCAATGGCACCGGCGGCAGCGCCGAAGGGTGTCCAAGGTGGAAGATTAATGGGTTCAGGGGTGGCGGTGGCGCTGGTTTTGGTTGGAGCGTGTTGAATGAGTTGAATGTCTTCAGACGTGCGCGGCAAAATGCGGAGGGTTTCGTGATCCATGTCGAGCACACCAGAAACGGTGATGGTGTCGCCTGGTTTTACGCGGGCCGCGCGATAGTTAACGCCGGGACGAATGGCGATGGTGACTTCGGAGTCTTGTAGGTCGAGAGTGATGGCGTTGGTTTTGGCTGTGATGACGGTGCCGGTGACGTGGATCAAGCTCCAGGCATCTTCAGCAGATGGGGTGAGAATATCAACGAGACGTGGCAAGGCTTCTATTTCACTGGCGGCGCGCTCTAGATAGTCGTCTTTGGTGCCGACGTGGAGAGTGATGGTATTGCGGTCAGAAAAACTGATGGAACCCGAGACCATGAGTTGGGTGCCGGGGAGCGGGAGTTTGCGGCTGCGTGGGAGGGTGGTGAGTAAGCCGTGGCCATCGGGGGACAGGAGGACGATGGCATGATTGGGAAGGAAGCCGGAGCGAGTGGCAACGCGGCCAGACACGCGAACGCGCATATTTGAGGGAAGATCGTTTAACATAGGAAAAGAAGTAATGGTGAGAGGAGCTGGTTTGGGTGTGGCTTTGGATTTGGGAGTGGATTTTTTCGTGTTAGGTTTTTTTGAAGCGGTTGTTTTTGTCTTGGTGGTTGAGTTGGTCGTTGTTTTTTTGGCGAGTGTTGGTTTTTTGTCGGCGATAGGAATGAGAGCTTCGAAGCCGAGCAGGTCGGTGAGGGTTTCTTCATCGAGAAGACTTGAGCCGAGTTGGCTGTCGAGACTTGGTTCGATAGGAACGGTTTCACCGGCGAGTTGATCGGCGGCAGATAGATTATCGGTGCCGATTTTAGCGGTGGTGACGGCGTAGGCAGTGGTGCCGTTGGCTTCCGTAATAGGGATGGTGGCGGAGGTGGTTGGATTTGTTGTTGAGGAGGTTGTACTTGGCAGTGAGACGAGGATATTGGTATTCGCTGGAGTTGGGGTGAGGGTTTGTTGCCAGTTGCCGTTGCCGTCTGGGAAGCGAATCCAGGATTGTCCTTTGTTGGAGTCCGTATAGGTGAAGCTATCCAGCGGTTGGCCGCTTGGGCTGTAGAGTGAGAGCGTGTCACCGCCATTATTGAGTTTGGCGGAGGGGAGTTCGATGATGAAGTGGGTTGAGGTGGGTGACAGTAAGCCTTCGGTAAAGGTGAAGATGCGACCGATACTGTCGCGGAGTTCGCAACCAGCGAGTGGAATGGGATTTGAAGCGTCGAGGGTGACAATTTCTATCCATTCTTTGCCTTGGGTGGGGTCGGGGAGGAATTCGTTTAAGCGGAGCATGGCGTAAGGAGGAGGAGAATTTGTTGCGAGCAGGGATGGGGTGTTGGTTTCGGTGGTTGTGGTTTGCGCAGGGATGGTTGGAGATGGTGCTGGTGAAGAGATGGTCGTGTCGGTGCTGCTGGTGGTGACCGTGGTGGTGGTTGCGGTGCTTGTTTCTAATGGAGTGGTTGAAGAAACCGAGGATACAGTTAGTTCTGGTGAAG
>JAYVTL010000056.1:0-3560 GCA_043788845.1 Candidatus Uhrbacteria bacterium | reverse complement strand
GCGAATGGGCCGGATGAATTGAAATTCATCATGGTGGATCCAAAACGTGTGGAATTGCAGGTGTATAACGGGATTCCGCATTTGATTACGCCGGTGATTACCGATGTTGAGAAGACCAAAAATGCGCTGCTGTGGTCATTGCGCGAGATGGATCGTCGGTTTGATGTGCTGTCGAAGTTTGGGGTGCGTGATATTGGATCGTATAATCAAAAAGCAGAAGAGAAGTTGCCGTATATCGTGTTGATTATTGATGAGTTGGCGGACTTGATGGCGACGGCGATGCAAGAAGTTGAAGGACCGATTGTGCGTTTGGCGCAGATGTCGCGGGCGGTGGGTATTCATCTGGTGCTTGCAACACAACGACCGTCGGTGGATGTGATTACGGGGTTGATTAAGGCGAATATCCCGGCGCGGATTGCGTTTGCGGTGGCGTCGTCGATGGATTCTCGCACCATTATTGACCAGGTAGGGGCTGAAAAATTGTTAGGACGCGGTGATATGTTGTTTCAGACCTCGGATATGTCGACGTCGCGACGTATTCAGGGGTGTTTTATTTCTGATGATGAAATTGCACGTGTGGTTGAATATTTGAAATCGAAGTATGAACCGGCGGAGTATGATGAAACGGTGGTGACGCGTGCTTCGACGGGTGGAACATCATTTTCGCATGGAATGCCGGTGGAAGAGGATTCGGATCCGTTGATTCCGGATGCGAAGGAAGTGATTGTTCGTGCGGGGAAAGCATCGGCGTCGTTATTGCAGCGGCGGTTGAAGGTGGGATATGCACGGGCGGCGCGGTTGCTTGATTTGTTGGAGATGGAAGGGTTTATTGGGCCAGCAGATGGAGCAAAACCTCGTGAAATTTTGAAGGTGGAATTTACGAAGGGGATGGATCAGGTGCCGCAGGCGCCGATGAATCATCCGGCTTTGGCGCAGGTTGATCGCGAGATTCCGGATATTGAAGAAGATGAAGATTTGGAAGCGTAAGTTGTATGGCATTTTTTCAGAAACGGGTGACCGAACAGCCACAGGGTTTTGGGGAGCAGCTTTTTGCGTTGCGAGAATTGCGGCACGTGTCGCGCGAAGAATTGGCACGTAGAAGTGGGATTCATGCGCTGATGATTCAGGCTTTTGAAGAAGAGCGAATGGATGAATTGAAAGATCCGGGGTATGCGATGCGGCATATTGAGCGCTTGGTGAGAGAATTAGATGGGCGGGTGCCGTATTTTTTGCAATTGTATCGGCAGGCTTTGGAGAAAAGTGGGGTGAATACGTCACGGGCGGCGTTATTGCATCCGCGGGTGCGACGACGTGATTTATTTGTGGGTTCGCGCTTAGTGGTGGTGGCTGGATTTTTATTGTTATTGGTGTTGGTGGGAGGATATGTGGCTTGGCATGTGCATACGGTGACATCGCCGCCGGTGTTGATGGTGAAGGATCCGCCAGAGGGGTTGCGGGTGGAAGAGCCGAAGATATTTATTTCGGGGGTGACCGAGCCGCAGGCGTTTGTAAAGGTGAATGATCGGGAGGTGATTGTAGATTCGATTGGGCAATTTGGGTTGGAACTCGAGATACCGACTGGATTTTCGACGGTGAGGTTTGAGGCACGACGGAGGAATGGGGTGCCGGTGTTTTTGGAGCGGCATGTGACGTATGAGCGGGTGACGAGTTCGACGCGGCCGTAGGGAGGTGGGCTACCGCGCTCCAAAATACAAAATATAGATTTTCGCGTGGGTCCTGCCGTCGATCGCATTTTTTAAAGAACTTTTCTTGGGGGAAAAGATTTTTAAAAAATACTCTCGACGTCACCCACGCTCACTTTAATGGTTGGGGGCAGGCAGACTGACTGACTGACTGACTGACTGACAGACACCTACCAACAATTCCCTGAGCGGAGCAGCAGCGGAGTCGAAGGGAGGGGCGGTCGGAGTCCTTCGACAAGCTCAGGAAGTTGGGGGGGTGTGAGAAGACGTAAGAAAAATGAATAGAAGACGTAAGAAGGTATGCAGTAGTGTGTGGCTTCCCATCAATAATTTCCTGAGTGGAGTAGCGGCGGACAGTTATCTTTTGATGGCAGAAGATGAAAGTATAAAATAAAAAACCTCGATGCGCATCGGGGTTTTTTTGACTTCTCAGGCGGGACCTGCGAGCGCTTGCCATGCAAGTAGGTGATGGAATCGTCCGGACGATGCCATCGAAAGACGCATGCAGGGGTTCGCAGGTCTCGAGTGGGAAGTTTGGGCATCGTAGACGTGAGACTGCTGCGCGTCAAGATGAGCGGAAACTGAAAACCCCTTTACGCTTCAACGAAATACATTCGGTGCGTAAAGGGGTTGTGGGGGCTAGGTTTCTCCGTACGGGGCGAGCTGGAGCCAGCTCTGGTGGAAGCCGTAGCGGAGGGCGCTGATGTAGGTGTCTCGCAGATGTTCTGCAAGGTCGAAGGGGACGAGCACGATTTGACGCGCATCGCCCATCAGGATGCCCAGATCCTGGGTTTCGGCACCTACGCCCTGAGTTGCTAGCAGACCAAAGTGCTGTTTCATGTCGGGTTGAGTGACATGTTCGCCGCTGTGGTGGGCGTGCAGCATTTTGCGCAGACGCTTGCCATCAAGCTCTAGCTTCATGCTATTTTTGAAAGCGACTGGTTGTCGCAGCAAATCAATAACACGGCGCTCTTGCTGCGAGATTTCATGGCGGACGCTTTCGGCGAGACACTGGATCCATTCGTGTTTCAGTGCTTCGTCGGGTTCGAGGACTTGCTCGGGGTAGACCGAGAGGTGGAGGGAGTGCATGAACTCCACCAACCTCGAACCGTGTTCGATCAGGGTGCGCACTTCTTCGACCAAATCCGGATCGACCGTGGTGAGGTCGATGCGAGAACGGTCGGTGCAGCCGGTGAGGCGATGAAGCTGTTCACCGGTGGGGACGAGCTCGAGCTGCCCTTTGCGCGAAGCGTGTCGACGTCCGTCGTTTTGTTGCGGACGGTTGGTCATCTCGAGCAGGACGCTGCGCATGGCGGGGCGCCCGTCGTTGATGAGGGTGAATCGATGAAATTCGTACTTGCCGTGCGGCGCCAGTTGAAGCTGATCGAGCAGGTCTTGATCGCGCTCGCGGTTTTTTTCGCCGTGAAATGCCAGAATGTCTTTGATGGTCATGGGTTTTCTCAGGGGGGTTGGATTGTCGAAGAACGTGTTGTCTGATGGGGAAAAATGCGTTCCACAGAAATGTTAAAGGTTGTCTCGAGAGAACACCTTGGTGGGTGGAAGTCGCGCCCCGCAGGAGATTTCTTCTTGAGAGAAAAAATGTCGTGCGGAGGCCCATGGGAACGATGTCTCATGGGCGAGTCGGCGGAGGGGCTAGTCGCGAAAGCGTTGGTTGCGCAGGGTGTAGCGCTCGTCGTGTTCTTGTTGTTTGAAGACGCCGGCGAGTTGAACCGAGCTTTCGAAGATGATGATGCTCACCATGAACCAGGCGAGAACGACCCAAAAGCCATTGCCGTGGGATTGTTCTCTGAAATATTCGTACATTTGTTCGCTCCAGACGGCGATCAAAAGGGTACC
>JAYVTL010000055.1:0-9894 GCA_043788845.1 Candidatus Uhrbacteria bacterium | reverse complement strand
TGGTGGCGCGTGGTGACTTGGGTGTTGAGACGGCGGCCGAGAGTGTACCGGTGGTGCAAAAAATGTTGATTGCGAAATGCCGTGAACGCGGGACGCCGGTGATTGTGGCAACTCAGATGTTGGATTCTATGCAGCGCAATCCACGACCAACACGGGCTGAAGTTTCTGATGTGGCGAATGCCGTGGCTGACCATGCGGATGCGGTGATGTTGTCGGGTGAAACGGCGAGTGGGAATTTCCCCGTGGAGGCGGTGCGAGTGATGGCAGAAACGATACGGATGATGGAAGCGACACCGTATGATGACGTGACGGCGGTGGGGGTACAGATTCCAAGCGATGCGGAACATGCATTAGCGATTGCGGCACGGACGATGATTGATGCGATGCAGATTCGACAAGTGGTTTTGCATGATCCGTCCTTGAATTTGGTGCGGCGTTTGTCGTCATTGCGACCAGAGACTCGTTTGTTGGCAGCAGTGCGTGATGTGCAGAGTGCGCGAATTATGCGGCTGGCGTGGGGCGTTGAAGCGTATGTTCAAGTTTTGAATCGGCATTTCTCGCAACCAATGAATGATACGAAGATGTTGCTGATGGCTGGGGTGAGTCGGGTGAAGCGTGAACCATTCTTGTCGATTCGGTCTGATCGCACAGGTATGGGGATGGATGTATCGGTTTAAAAAAAGATTGAAAAAAACGCCCCAGGAGTTGGGGCGTTTTTGTTAGTCCCAGCCATCATCGATGTTGTCGACGGGGGCAGGTTCGGTTTCACGTACGAGGGCGGAAGGGGGATCGAGACGACGCGTGGTGGGAGGAGACTCGGGAGTCTCCTCGCGGCGGGCGTCGAGGGCAGGTGGGAGCGGTGGGTCCGAGCGGCGACTTTGCTCGATGATTTTTCGTGGGACGGCTCCTTTGATGGTGGCGGCGATATCGCTGGGAGCGCGTCGAGCTGGCACTTTGACCGAGGTGATGTTTACCCGGCCGAGCGGGGCGATATGTGGTCGCGTGGGAACTTCGGCGGCGAAGGTCGCGGCTGCGGGTTCTTTTGGCGGCGGCTCGGCAACCGAGCCAGCGACAAAGCGCGAGGTGATTTCATCTTTCCAGCCATCAACCATGGACGGTGGAGCCACTGATGTTCCGGCACGAACGGCTTTGGCGATGAAGGTGATTTGCTCGGGTCTTTGTTCACAGACCACCAACGGGCGGAATTTTGTTGCGTCGAGTTTGTCGACCATGCGATGAATGACGCTCAAGCTCATGGGCAGAAAGCTGCGGCGAATGCCTTCGTAGGTCATTTCGTCATCAGCAACGGCCATGACGCTTTTTTGCAGGCGGATTTCACATTCGCCGGTTTTGCTGCCGCGGCGCAAGATGACTCGCAGGTCGCCTTCGATCCAAGAACGATGGGCGAGGCGAATCAGCAGTTTGAAGAGGACGAGCTCATCACGAGCTGGGGAAGCGATCGCTGCGAAGCGATCGAGAAACGCGAAGGTGGTTTCTTGGCGCAAGGTGAGCGCATTGAGATACTCTTTGGAGAGCTTGGCCAGATCTTCGCCGTTCAAAGTGGCGAGGTGCTTCATCAGCACGGCCGTGGCTTCGAGCTGCGGCCAGGGAGCGATGATCTCGGCGAGCTGTTTGCTGGCTTCAGCTAGCGGCTTGGTGTTGAGAGAGGCGAGCAGAGCTTCTGGGTCGCGGTCGGTTGTAAGGTCCATGGAAACCTCCGCGGCCAGATAACAGGAAAAACCCTCAAAAGTCAACCTAGATGAGAGCCTTGCCAGGAGCGCGGGCATATGATACTTTTCTGCCACAAATCCAGACCGGATTGTCGGTACAATAAATCGCGCATGGGTGCGTGGTGTAGCCCGGTTAACACGTCTCCCTGTCACGGAGAAGATCGAGGGTTCGAATCCCTTCGCACCCGCCAGCAAAAGCACTTCCAGCAATGGAGGTGTTTTTGATTTATGCATATGACATGTTGTTCAAAACAGGATATTCTTACAGTGAAATAAATTTATGTCCTTTTATTTGGTTCGTGTTGGTAGTGGGGGTCGTTATGTTGAAGAGGCTCATAGAAGTGGCTTTATCGCCGTTGGGTGGAACGAGATTTCAGATTTGAAGAAGCTGGGTGATATTGCTCACATCAAATCGAGTTTACTTTTGGCATATCCAAACTACACTACGCCGCAGATAGCGGCTCAGGCGGGTCAATTATCTCGATTTGGTTTAGACATGCAATTGGGCGACATCGTGTTATCTCCGTTAGGAGAAGGAAGATATTTATATGGAAAAGTTGGTGAATATTTTTACGAAACAAATCCCTTCGGAGTCTGCCCCTTTCAGCACCGAAGGCATATTGATTGGGATAGTAGGATACTTAAGAAAGATGAAATGTCTTCGAACCTTGCCTATGCGTTAGGTGCAACGTTAACTGTTTTTTCATTAGATAAATATGCACAAGAAATTGAGTCATTGATTGAGGGCAAGTTAATGACTCCAGCGGAGAAACCATTGCGCATTCGTGACGGCATTATCGCAAGTCTTTTAGAGTTAGATGGAAAAGAATTTGAAGATTTTATTAGTCATTTATTTGAGATACTCGGTTTTGAGTCACACGCAACTCAATATGTTGGTGATAAAGGTATTGACGTAATTGGAATTTTGAACGCCGAAGGTTTAGCTGATATTACTTTGCATGTTCAAGTTAAAAGAGTGCGAAGTTCAATTGGGAATAAGGAAGTGTTAGCAATTAGAGGAACGCTAAATCCGGGAGAGCATGCTTGTCTTATTACACTTTCTACTTTTACAGCACAGGCCGAGGAAGAGGCGTCTGCTCTGAAAAAAGATCAAGTTAAACTTATTGATGGTGAGGATCTTGCATCTTTG
Organism: Candidatus Uhrbacteria bacterium; assembly: GCA_043788845.1. Taxonomy (GTDB): domain Bacteria; phylum Patescibacteriota; class Patescibacteriia; order 2-12-FULL-60-25; family 2-12-FULL-60-25; genus JADZEJ01. The sequence continues at coordinate 7,014 of JAYVTL010000055.1, read as the reverse complement.
ATACTTAATCATTTCGATGAACTCGATGTTCAATATAGACAATTATTCGGAATCACTCGGAAACGAGACTTGAATCTAGAAGACCAGTTTGAAATTTTAAATAGTGGTCTTACCACCCCGTTGCAACTTCAAGAAACAAAACAGCCAAAACGTGACTGGGATACGATCGTTTGCGCCGCGAAGGAAGATGGTTTTAAGGAGGCTTTCTTAAACCAGTAAGCCTGGTGGGCGGTTCGATTGAATTCACAAACGCTCGAACAGATTAAATATATTGCAATATATCAGGTCGCACCTGTTTCACAGATTACTTATTACGGAAAGGTAAAAAATATTGAGCCCTACAAAGACACTGGAAAATATAAGTTAATTCTGGAAGGCGCACCGATTAAGCTCGAATCGCCAGTCAAAATTGGTAAAAATCGAATGCTTAAACCTCAGGGCCCGCGCTATGCAAAGTTGAAAAATATTTTGGATGCTAAGACCTTGGATGACGTATTCAGTAAATAGTTTTTAAAGAAAAACCGCACCTGATGTTGTTGGTGCGGTTTGCAGTTCAACTCTTGATGAGCTCGCAGAATTTTTTGCCGAAGACGAGATGGCCGCGGCCGATGAGGTGGGGGAACCACCAGTTGGCGACTTTGGTTTTTCCGGCTTGGCGCAGGGTGTTGAGGGCGTCGGTCACGGTGACTTCGTAGCCGTCTTCGTTTTCTTTGGATGGTGCTCCGCCGAGGACGCCGATGTGGCGAGGATCCTTCAAAGGATGGTCTGTGAGCGGAATGACGAGACCGACCCAGGCTTCACGGATTTCTTCGGGTGCTTCGCCGGCGGGCATGGAGATGATTTTGATACTTGGTTTGGTCATGAGAACCTCCGCGGAAAAAGAACTGGCGAGATTACAGCATGGAGATGTGAGTGTGTCTATAGAACAAAACGGCTCGATTGCTCGAAATGTTTTGTAAAGAACCTCGGATCACGCTTTTTTTGCTATTTATTTGTGATAAGCGTGAATGTTCCCACGATTTGATCGAGGGTTGCTTGATAGGCAGCAGGATCAAAGGCGACACAAGAGGTTGGGCTGGTGGAATAATTTATGCCGGCGGGGAATTTGCAGTTGAGAGCGCCGGCGCTGTAGACGTGTTTGGTGAAGGTGAGAGCTAGGAACTTTGATTCATTTTTGGTGGTGTAGGTGTCAGTGTTATATGACGAGCCAGCGGCACCTTCTACGACGGAGGTGTGGCAAAAAGAGACATCACCGACGGTAATGGTGCTGGTGTGGTCGGCTTGAGTGAAACCTTCTGGCAAAGCGCAATCTTGGTTTACTTGCGATGTGCCCCAGGTTGGGGAGTAGCGACCCTTGGTTGGAAATTGGAAGGTATAGCTGCCGGCGCGGCTGGTGAAGGTTTGCCAGGTGCTGTCGATGGCGGTGGGAGTCGCGAGCGGCGAGTCGGGAGTCGCGGCTGTTGGAGCGGCAGGGGTTGATGTTGGCGTGGTCGCGGTTGGGGTGTTGGTGGTGCTGGTGGGAGTTGTTGGTTGTGAGGTGGAGCTTGGGGCTGTTTTTGAGGTGAAGAGGAAATAGCCGAGTGCGCCAAGGATGAGGATAACGAAAATCCAGAGAGAAGCTTTGTTCATAGAAAAGTGAAATTATTTCCAGCTGGCGATGATGGCGCCCATCAGCATGAGTGAGATGGCGGAATAGGAGCTGGCGATCAGCAACCAATTCCAGGGGCGATTTTCAAAGAGTTTGATCCCGAGATGAGCAGGGAAAACAAAACCGAGCCAGAGCCAGAAGCCGGTTTGGATTCCTTCAAGGGCACCAACGGAGGCCGTGTAGGCAACGAAGTGCGCCAAGATATAGGCTGAAAGCAGCGCGCCGAGCAGCATGCCGGTCATGGCTTTAGCGGGGCTCATGCCTTCTTTCATGTCTTTTTCGGTTTTGCCGATGCTTTTGAGCCAGGCTTTGACGAATAAAAGAGGTGAATACCAAAGTGCACCAAGGATCATGGTTGCCAAGGTGGCAACCAGCACCGCGGGGATGCTAGGGGAAAAAGCTGCGACCATATGAACAAAAGAGTTTGGCTAGCTTAAAACGCTGGCCGTTGGATTCTAGTGTAGAACAGCTGGGTTTTATGCGCAAAGCCTTAAGAAATTGAAAGCAGGTTGATTTTACTGGCGAGAATGAAATCGTTATTGGAAAGGCCACTGATGGCGTGGGTGGAGAGTTCGAGTTTTACTTTATTCCACCAGCAGTGGATGTCGGGGTGATGTCCTTCACTTTCAGCGAGAGCGCCAACTTGATTGATGAAGAGTAAGGCTTTGCGAAAATCTTTGAAGGTAAATTCTCGAGAGATGGATTTGGTGTCGTCGGATAGGAGCCAATGATTTACTGCGGCAGCAAGTTTGAGGGCGTCGGTTTTTGGGAGGGGGAGGGTGCCGCCTTCGCAGGGGGCGCAGTGTTGGGAGGAGAGGGGGAGCATTGGGGGATTGTAACTTGTAACCTGTAACTTGTAACGTCGGGTGCAGTTATTTCGACAGCGAGGAGAAAACTGTGTTATCTTTTTCTTCTATGCAGTATTGGATACTCAAAACTGAACCAGAGACGTATTCATGGGAACAACTCGAGCGTGACGGGAAGACGCGTTGGACGGGGGTGCGTAATTTTGAGGCGCGAAATAATTTGCGCGAGATGAAACAGGGTGACGTGGCTTTTATTTATCATAGTGGCAGTGACAAGATGATTATTGGTGTGGCAGAAATTATATCGGAGCCATCTGCGGATGAAACAGCGGCTAAAGGTGAATGGGTGGCGGTGGATGTGGCGGCGAGGAAATCATTGCTGCGGCCGTTGAGTTTGGATGAGATTCGCAATACGCATGGACTGTCGGTGATGAAATTGGTGACGCATTCGCGTTTGTCGGTGGTGCCGGCGAGTGAGGCGCAAGCGCAGCTGATTTTGAAGATCGGGAAGACGGAGCTGTAGCATTGCCAAAGTTGCTCAAAAAGGGTTTAATGCGGGCGTATGAATAAGCCTACATTTTTTGGGATTCTTTTGGTTCTGCTCGCGCTGTTGATTGGAGGCGGAGCTTGGGTGTGGTCTTTGGGCACGGTGACACCATTGGAGGTGGCGCCGATTCAGGTATCTCATGTGCAAGGTACGGTTGAGATTAAACCTGCGCGTGAAGATGCTTGGAAACCGTTGACTGAAGGCGCTTCGATACAAAAGGGCGATGAGCTGCGTACGAAAAAAGATTCGACGGTTGAGGTGAGCTGGGGCAATCGTGGTGAAACACGTTTGGATCCAGAAACCGATGTGGTGATTACGGATCGACCAAATACCGATGGTGCTGTGATGAATTCTCGCATTGAATTAAAAATGGTGGCAGGGCGTGCCTGGTCACGGTTTATGAAATTGTTTGACGTAGGGAGTGCGGCTAGCGTGCAAGTTGGATCGGTGGTGGCGACCGTGCGAGGAACGGCGTTTGGCGTGATCGTGGCGAATCAAGGGATGGACGCCTGCGTGACAGATTCTGTGGTGAATATCCAAGGTGGTACCGATACGGATCCGACCTTGGTGCGTGAAGGACGTTGGGGGCATTTTTCTGCCACGGGGACGTCGTTGATTTTGCGAGAATTAACACCAAAGGATGAATGGCCGCAGGAGAATAAAGAAAAAGATCGTAAATTTGTTAAGAGTTCGCGTGAAGCGGCACTGGCGCGTTTGCGCCGTGGTGCGTCGACGGATTGGTTGCATGCGTTTTCACGTCAGCTGCATTTTACTTTTGCTTCGGGTCGTGAAAAATCGAAGTTGGCGACGGCCTTGTTGACTGAACAATTGGCGAGCGTGTTGAACAATCCAGAAAGCGTTCCCGCGACATTGACGGAGACAGAACGAGCCATGATTGATGCGGCGTTGAGTTCGGATGATGGGCGTGATGCGTTGTTGGGGAGTTTGCGCGATGCGTTTGCGGGTGTTGACCAGACGACTCCGGCTGGGCGCAAGGTACGTGGTCATTTGCAATTTATTCGTCGGGCGGCTTTGCATGGACATGCGGCGAATGAACGGTATGCGTTGGCGCTTGATCTGGACGATGCGATTGATGATTATTTGTTTGACCACCATGGTGGCGCCAATGTTTTGTTGAATGAAATTGATGGTTGGGATGCTGGGAATACCGATGCACCAGGCATTGGGCAAGATGAGCGCACGACTTTGAAACATAAGGCTGCAGCGTTGCGCGAACGTTTGCGTGGTTTTGGTACAGCGACGATTCCGACCGAGCCATTGCCACCGCTTGAAACGGCAACGACTACCACGCCTGAAGTCACTTCGACGCCAGCGGTGCTCGAGGGGACAGATCCGGTACGCACGCCAACGCAACCTTCGATCACGCCAACACCGACGCCGGGGATTCCGCCAAAGACGACGTGTGACTTTGTGCGTTTGAGTTTGTTTGTGAAGCCAGCGACGGCCGCGGTGAAGGATGCTGTGGCATTGACTTTGTTTGGCAGTTGTCAGAATGGTCAGACGCAAGACATTACGGCGGGTGCGCACTTCAATGCTGGATATACTTCGGATGGATCTTTTCAGGGTTCGACGTTTTATCCGGGGCGCGGCGGGGTGATTACCTTGTTTGGAACGTATGATGTTAAGGGCAAGACATTGTCCGCGCAAGGGAGTTTGACGGTGCGAGATGCTGGCAAGGCGTTGACTGCGGTGCGAGTGACAGCACTAACGACGACCAAGATTACAACCGGGCAACGCGTGCCGTTGGATGCGGTGGCGGTGTATTCTGATGGCACGACGACGAATGTTAAAACGTTGTGTCGTTGGAGCGTGTCGGATGGCAAAGTGGGTTTGGTGAGTTCGTCAGGTGTGTTTCAGCATTTGCAGGGTACTGGGGTTGATACGGTGAGTTGTACCTATGTTGATGGCGGAGTCACCGTGACGGGTTCGATTGATATTACGATTAGTTTGGATACGCAGCTTATTCCAACGCAAAACAAGAATCCGCAATATTATTCGACTTTTGTGCCGTAAGTCGGTATTGCTTCTGCTATGGCTGAAAAAACTCCATTTTATCTGACGACGGCGATCCCGTATGTGAATGCGCCGCCGCATATTGGTCATGCCTTGTTGTTTTTGTATGCGGATGTGATGGCGCGCTATCAACGACTGCTGGGCAAGGACGTGCGTTTTTTGACGGGCTCGGATGAGCATGGACAAAAGATTGCCCAGAAAGCAGAAGAGGCGGGACTCGCACCGCTGGCGTTTGCGGACAAGATTTCACAGACGGTGCGCGATATGGCGCAGCTGTTGTCGATCTCGCAGACAGATTTTGTGCGGACGACAGAAGCACGTCATTTGAAAGCGGTGGAAGCTTTTTGGAAACGGGTGGCAGAGCGCGGGCATATCTATAAGAAACGGTATGGTGGATTGTATTGCATTGGGTGCGAACAATTTAAGACAGAGAAAGAATTAGTCGATGGAAAATGTCCGGATCACAAAACGGTGCCGGAATATATTGAAGAGGAAAATTATTTTTTTCGTTTGTCAGCATTTGGGCCGCAGATTCTTGAGTTATATGAAAAGAATCCGGGGTATGTGGTGCCAGAGAGTCGCTTGAATGAGATGAAGAAGTTGGTGGAGAGTGGTTTGGAAGACATGAGTATTTCGCGTTCGGCAGAACGATTGTCGTGGGGGATCCCGGTGCCGGGTGATTCGAGCCAGGTGATTTATGTGTGGTTTGATGCCTTGGTCAATTATTTGACTGGGGCTGGCTTTGGGACAGATGATGCGGCTTTTGAAAAATATTGGCCGGCGGATGTGCATGTTTTGGGTCAAGAGATTAATCGCTTTCATTCTATTTTGTGGGTGGCGATGTTGCTGGCGGCCGAGGTTGCTGTGCCAAAGCAATTTGCTGTGCATGGGTGGATTACGGTGGATGGACAAAAAATGTCGAAGTCATTGGGCAATGTGATTACGCCAGAAGATTTGTGTTCCACATTTACGGTAGATGGCATGCGCTATTTGTTAGCGCGTGAGTTTTCATTTTGGGGGGACGGAGATTATGTCCGTGAACGTTTTTTGCAACGGTATCAAAGTGATTTGGCAAATGATTTGGGGAACTTGGTGTATCGCGTGACGAGCATGTTGCAAAAGTATCGCGCGGGGAAAACACCGAGCGTGGCACCGGGAGATTTGTCTGAAGCATGGAAGGTGTATCAGGCGGCGATGGAGCAGTATCGGTTTGATCAGGCTTTGGAGGTGGTGTGGCAATTGGTGCGTGAAGCCAATCAGCTGGTTGATCAAAAGAAGCCTTGGGCATTGGCAAAAGCAGGGCGTGATGCAGAATTGGATGAAGTATTGTATGTGCTACTCGAAACGATACGGCAGATTGGTTGGATGATTCGGCCATTTATGCCGAGTATTTCCCAGCGTCTGTTGGGACAGTTTGGATTGTCGGGTGAATCGGAGTTGGCGGTTGCGTCGAAGTGGGGTGGGTTGCAGGCGGGTACGGTAATCGCGGTGGGTGAGCCGTTATTTCCTCGTTTGGAAAGCGCAGAATAGTATGCCTCGTTTTACGCGCAAGATTGAAGATTTTATTTGCGAGAAGTGTGGGGCGGCCGTCAAAGGTAATGGCTATACTAATCATTGTCCGATTTGTTTGTGGAGCAAGCATGTGGATGTTGAACCAGGAGATCGGAGTGAAGCGTGTGGTGGAATGATGGAGCCGGTGTCGTTAATTGTGATGCATGGAAAATATGTGATTTCACAACGCTGCCAGCGTTGCGGAAAAAAGCGGCAAAATGAAGCGGCGACCAATGATGATTCGGCGGCGTTGATAAAATTGTCGACCAAGAATCCGTTCGCGTAAAATTCTCGCAATTGAAAAGCCCCACACATCCGAGTTTTGGATGGTGGGGCTTTTGGGTTGAGGGGGTCGGTGCTACTTGATGCAGCTACCGGTGAGGTCGACGTAACCGTCGGCGAGATGCTTGAGTTGCATCTTGCCGTTG
>JAYVTL010000054.1:0-3824 GCA_043788845.1 Candidatus Uhrbacteria bacterium | reverse complement strand
GCAAGGCGAATTTTACGCGCAGTCGGATATTGGAACGAAGGGTTTGCAATTGTTTGATGCTCGCCGCATGTTGGAGGGGCGACCGACGTATGTGGTGTTTAATGGGCGAACGAAATCGACGGTGGGTAAGATGAAGGCCAAAGTTGGTGATACGATTCGGATGTATGTGGGGAATGGTGGGGTGAACGATGCATCTTCGTTTCATGTGATCGGAGAAATTTTTGACACGGTGTATCCAGAAGCGTCGATAGGGGGAGCGATGGAGAAAAATGTGCAAACAACCATAGTGCCAGCGGGTGGGGCGACCATGGTTGAATTTAAGGTGCAGGTGCCTGGCCGCTATATTTTGGTTGATCATGCCTTGGCGCGGATGGATCGAGGAGCCTGGGGCGTGCTCGAGGTGGAGGGGCCGGCGCATGCAGAAATTTTCAATGGCGTGATGAGTCCAGGTGGGATGAAAGGACATTAAAAAAACTAAAGACAAATATCCCCCCGATGGACATCGGGGGGATATTTGTTGGTGGTGCTTATTCCATGTTCACCCAGTTCCAGAGGGCGGCGAGGAGCCAGCCGATGAGATAACCAAGGCCGGTGGTGACGATGATGAGGGCGATGGCTAATTCTGGGGCGAAGGGGGTGATGATGTAGGGCGGACGAATGAAATGAAAACGGAAAATCCAATCGATGAGATACTGTGCCCAGCCGATGGCGACGAGCACGGACCAGGTGAAATGCCAGACCCCCATCGCACCACCAAGAGCGAGACCAAGCTTGTGAGCGTTTACAGGTTGAATCATATGGGATTAGTATACTCCCAGTTTGATTCATTCACACTTTTATGAAAAAAATCTTGTTTTCAACGTATACCTTGGTGGGATTTGCGGTGACGGTGATTTTGGGCTTTAGCTATCATGCTTTTCAACAGTTGTTGCGGATGGGTGCGAATGATCCACAAGTGCAGATTGCCGAGGATCTGGCGGACTCATTGTCGAATGGGATGCCGCTTGATGTGCTGAAGCCGACGGGTGGGTTGCTTGATATGAAGAAGAGCTTGTCACCATTCTTTGTGGTCTATGATGACAAGGGAGCGGCGGTGGTGGGGTCAGCGATGCTGGATCAAAAGGCACCGATGCCGCCGGCCGGGTCGCTTGAAGCGGCGAAGAATCAGGAGAATCGTTTCACCTGGGAACCGACGAGTGATTTACGGGTGGCAACGGTGATTAAGAGCTATACGGCGGCGAGCTCGAGTGGGTATGTGCTAGTGGGACGCTCAATGAAAGAAACCGAGTTGCGGTTGAAGGTGTTAATGCAACAAGTCGCAATTGCGTTGGCCGTATCATTGGTGGGGATCGTGGGTTTTGCGCTGGTGAACATGAAACGCGCGAAGAAAGAAGTGGTCTCAAGCGAGACGTCGCCGGTGGTTTAAGCAGTTGGAAACAAAAAACTCCCCCGATGAAGATCGGGGGAGTTTTTTTGTATTGCGAGAATTGGTGTGGGCTACCGCGCTCCAAAATATAGATTTTCGCGTAGGGCCTGCCGTCGATCGCATTTTTCGAAGAACTTTTCTTGGGGGAAAAGTTTTCGAGAAAATACTCTCGACGTCACCCACGCTCACTGGGATCAACGGGGATGAGAACGTGAATGAGGATGGCGAAACTGACTGACGATGCTTGGCAGTAAGCCTATGTTTTTTCTTCCTTCTTTGCGAGAGCGAGGCAGACGGAGTTGATGCAGAAGCGCTTGCCGCCTTTGTCGGCTGGACCGTCGTCGAAGACATGGCCCAGGTGGGCGCCGCAGTTTTTGCAGGTGACTTCGGTTCGTTTGACGCCGAGGCTGATGTCTTCTTTCAAGGTGATGTGTTCGAGGTTGGCTGGTTGGGTGAAGCTGGGCCAGCCGGTGCCGGAGTCGAATTTAGCATCAGAGGAGAAGAGTTCGGTGCCGCAGACGGCGCATTGGTACATGCCTTGTTCGTGGTTGTTCCAGTATTTACCGGTGAAGGGAGCTTCGGTCCCCTGCTCGCGGGCGACGTGGAAGAGTTCGGGCTCGAGTTGGTTGTCGGGTTTCATGTCCATATTTTTATTCTTCTTTCATTAATTGCGCGTATTTTTCTCGAACCTTGTTGAGCTTTGGGTTGATGATGAGTTGGCAGTAGGCGCGGTCGGGGTGGCTGATGAAGTAGTGGTGGTGTTCGGGTTCTGCTTCGTTGAATTTTTCGAGCGGTTGAACTTGGGTGACGACTTTTTCTTGGTCGCCTTCATCTAACTTTTTGATGAAGGCGAGCGCTTGGGTTTGCTGTTGGTCGCTGGTGGTGAGAATAATGGAACGATATTGGCTGCCGACATCATTGCCTTGGCGATTGGGGGTGGTGGGATCGTGGGCGGCGAAGAACACGGTGAGCAAGTCGTCGTAAGAAATAGTGGCGGGATCGTATTCGACTTGGATGACTTCGGCGTGGCCGGTGTCGCCGGTGCAAACTTGGTCGTAGGTGGGACGCTCGGTTTGGCCGCCGGCATAGCCGGGCATGACGTGTTTCACACCACGAAGAGTTTCGAAGACGGCCTCGGTACACCAAAAGCAGCCGCCGCCGAAGATTGCGATTTGAGTTGGTTGCATATGAAAATGAGTGTAGCGGATGGGTGGAGGGCAAGCCAGTTGAATGAAAAGAGCCCACGCGGATCAGGTAGATCAGGCGTGGGCTCTTGAGGGTCAGTGCGAGGAGGGCGGTGACGAGGACTGGGACGGTGGAACCGGGATGCCGGTCACCGTGAGGTGGGTACGCCGGGTAGCGTGCGAGATGGCACCCATGAAGCTGCCGCGGGACACCGACTGATCGTGCACCGAGGGGCGGTGCATGTCGGGCGGTGGATCGTTGAAGCCGAGTTTGGCGCCGATAACCAGACCACGGAGACCGAAGCCGATGACAGCCAGCTCCCACTGATTGACGCGGGCGATGGCGGACAGCTCGCGACATGGAGCTTGCTGCTCCGGCGACAGGTTGTCTTCGCCGTCGGTGAGGACGGTGAGCAGAACCTGGGTATTGAGACCGGCGGCACGACGCATGGAGTGCAAGGTCAGCAGCAGGTAGAGAGTGGAGTAGACGGCGGCGTAGAGCTTGGTCTGGCCGCTGGCGACGTAGCCGAGCTGGCTGGGATCGATGTCCTTCACCAGCTGAACCGACTGATCCATGCGGATGTCGCTGGCGAAGCTGACGACGCAGGCGGCGACGCGCTCCGGGCTGGGGCCGGACTTGAGGTCGGTGATGAATTGGCGCAGGCCGTCGAGCGGTTCGCGGCGAAAGTCGCTCATGGAGCCGGAGCGATCGACGACGACGGCGCTCAAGACGAGGGTCTGGGGGTGATGGACCAGGGAATATTCGCCGTCGAGGAGAGCGAGGGCGGACGCGGGCGTATTCATGGGAACCTCCGGGTTTTTGAACGGGTTTTGAAAGAGTCGGAACTCCTTGTCAGTACCCGATTTTTGCGAGAATGTCAAGGGGAGGGGGAGGTTTTTACAAAACAAAATAATGATTTTCGCGTGGGGCCTGCCGTCGATCGCATTTTTTAAAGAACTTTTTTCGCAAAAAGATTTTTAAAAAATACTCTCGACGTCACCCACGCTCACTGTAGTGGTTGGGAGCAACTGATCGACTGCTCGATCGACTGATACTAATTAACAATTCCCTGAGCGGAGCAGCAGCGGAGTCGAAGGGTGGGCAGTCGGTCGGAGTCCTTCGACAGGCTCAGGAAGTTGTTGATACTTTGTCATTGCGAGGAGTACTGACGACATGGCAATCTCATATTGGTATGTCGATCGGAAGTGAGATT
>JAYVTL010000053.1:0-3965 GCA_043788845.1 Candidatus Uhrbacteria bacterium | reverse complement strand
CCTCCCGGTTTCACCGGGAGGGTCAGTCGTTCGAATCGACTCGGTTGCACAACGTAAAAGCCGCAGCAAAAAGCTGTGGCTTTTGCTTTGCAGCTCACGTGGCGCAGCCGATATAAGAACCTTGGCATTCGGCCAGGGTTTTTATGTTGGTTTTTTGATATGAAAAGAGCCCCGCTGCGAGATGTGCAGCGGGGCTCTTGGGGTGACTAGGCTTGAGGCGAGGGGCGCGCGGGTTCGAGCGCCTTGCCGTTGCCGTTGGTTGCAGCGGTCATCACCTTCTCGAGGGGCGTGCCCTGGAAAAGCTTCTGGATGACTTCGACGACGCTGGTGCCGCCCATGATGGCGAGCGGTCCCATGGACTTGGACACCTCGGTGAGGAGGTGTGCATCGCCAAAGGCACGAAGCGCGGCGATGAGGTCGGGCGAGATGGCACCGGCCTTTTTCACGAGCGCGTCGGCTTGCGCATTCAGCTCGGCGCTGAGTGCAGTGACGCGTTCCATGGCATTCTTGTGTTCGTGCTCGACTTCAGCTTGGCGTCGCTTGAGATCGCTGGCCGACAATTGGTCGGTGATGGCGTCTTCGGCGAGGCGTAGCTTGGCGCGCTCTTCGGCTTCATGCATTTCAGCCTCAATGTCCTTCATGGTCTGCATGAAGACACGTTCGGCTTGCTTGTGTGCGTATTCGGCCCCCGCATTGGCGGATGTATCCATATGCTCGAAGCGTGTGACCTCGAGTTGGGCCGCGCGTCCAGCGAGCTGAACCTCGCGTTCTTTGTTGGCGATGTCGAGTGCGCCGCGGACTGCGGCGTGCTGGGCATCAACCAACATGGCTTTGATCCGGTCATCGCCGATGGTGACATCGAGGACTTCGAGATCGTAGACGTGCATGTTGTTCTCTTCGAACTTCTTGCCCATGCGCTTGCCACCGCCTTCGTCCGACTTGCCGAGTACGGCGTCGCGGATGATGTCGGTTGAGCGCGCATTGAGCTCTTCGACGCCGACGCGCTTGCAGGCATTGCGCAAGATCGAGCGCAGATGATCGCACAAGAACTTGACGTAATTGGGCACCGAGAACCACTTGATGCGATCCGCCTCGGTGTCACCGGTGAAAGTGACGCGGTAGGAGAGCTGAATGGTGGTGGTGACCATGTCAGCCGTGACCACGCTGACCTTGTCGCTGACTTGATTGTTGTGCACTTGCAGATAGGCCGTGCGCAAAATATTGTCCGTGTTCTTGGGCTTGCCGGTGGACAAGGTGAACACCTGCAAGGTCTCGTCGAAGGCCAGATGCGTGGCTTCGGGCGCAATAACGACGCGACGTTTGCCGGTCTTGCTGGTGATCATGACCGCGAAATTGGTCCACGGGCAGATGTTGACAGCGCCCGCGAAGCGGTTGTCGAGCGAGATGGTACGGGGCGGTGTGTATTCAGTATTGCGACTGAAGCTGTCGTGACCGCCACGCGGCATGGTGCTGGCGACGCGGACCTCACGTGAGTGGGCCGCATTGGGCTCCTGGCGCACATCCGGAATCGCGAACTTATTTTCATAGGCGCGCAACTCGGCGTTGTACTTGGCGACCTCGGCATTGCCGGGGAACCAATCACTGACTTGTCGTTCGGACAATACGCGCCGCACCAGCACTTGTTTGCGCGGGTCTGGTAGCAGGATCTTGGGACCCGTTACCAGCTCGACGTCGCCAAGTTCCTTGTTGAGGACATAGCGTGCTTCGCCTTTGGCGATGACCGTGCCATAGACACGATCGCGGTCATTGTAGCGGATGATGGCGTGTACTTCGCGCGGATAGTAAATCCGTTGTTCGCGGCCGGTGATGAAGAGCTCTTCACCAGCCTTGTATTCGCGTTCGCCTTCGGTGTAGTCAGCGATGACTTTGAGGTAGATCCCCATGTCATCGTTCAACTCGAGCGCGCGGAAATTGCGTTTGCCTTCGACTTCGTGGAAGTGCTCAGTCGGTGCGGGGAAGACGACGGCGGGGCCGCTGACGTAGCGCTTGTTGCCGTCCTCGTCGAGGAGCAGGCACCATTCGAGACGTTCGAGTGACACCGCTTCACGCACGAATTCTCCGTTTTCGTCGGGTTGGACTTCTGCCCCGGTGGGCGGAATGAAGAAGGAGACATCGGTGCCGCAGATGATGAGCAGCTGGCCCATCACGAACTTGGTCAGTTCGGCTTCGGGCTGGGTCGGTTCGGCTTCCGGCTCGGACTTTTGGCCGGCTGGCTTTTTGATGGCCAGTTTCCAGTTCTTGGTGGCTTCGGCTTCATTGTAGATGCGAACCACCAGGTACTGGTTGGAACGGAGTCGATGTCCGCTATTGACTTGGGCGGATTGCCCGGGCCAGAGCGCGAAGTTGGCCGGTCCAGGGACGATGATCTTGCGACCAAAGTCCAGTCGAGGCCGGTTGTTCGAGCCCGTAGTGGGATGCTCGTTATTGCTGTCGCTGGCGGGGTTCTGCAGCACGATATAGCTGCCCTCGGAAGCGAGAACGAAGCTCTGGATGGATTCATCCAGGCTGCATTTCTCGAACGAGCTCTTGCTGGCGTCGTAGCGCATCGGTTGATCCGAAGGCGACAATGCCTGCTTGACAGGTCCGCAGTAGACTTGGACATGACCCTTGGTAAGGTCCTGGATGAAGGTGAACTGGCCTTCGCCAATGACGAGATCGCGCTGAGTTTCGGCCATGGTGGCCTCCTTGAACTTCGTGAGGGTGGTTAAGCGATTGTGTACAAAATGTCGATGAACAACATAAGGAGCTCAGGCTTTTTATAAGAAATAGGCTTAACTGTCAAGATTGAGGGTCTTTCTCGAGAAGAAGAAAGTGAGTTGCATTTGGCGTTCTATTTTTGTACGATACCCCTATGCTCGCTTGGACTGATGACATTGCATTTATACATGGATTGACTGCACGAGAGCGGAAGTCTTTGCAGAATCTTGGGGTGTCGACGGTGGGGGAATTGCTGACGATTATGCCGCGTCGGTATGATGATTATTCGCATCTGGTGGCGATTAAGGATATTCCGCTGGGGAAACCGGTGACGATTAAGGCGAAGATGGTGGAGTTGAAACAGATGCCGACTTTTCGTCGAGGGTTTGCGATTATCAAAGGCAAGGTGGAAGATGAGACCGGCGAGATCGGCGTGACTTGGTTTAATCAGCCTTGGCTGGTGAAAAGACTTTTGCCCGGTGAAGAGATTTTTATTTCCGGCACAGTGACGATGCGGCCGCGGTTTGGGAAAGGGTTTACTTCGCCGCTGTGGGAGCCGGCGACGGCAGAAACATTGGCGGCCGGAACAGTTGCGCCGGTGTATCCATTGACCGGGCAGCTCACGCAAAAGACGGCGCGCAAAGCAATCAAGACGGCAGTGTCGGAGGCTAGGTATCCGGAAGATTGGTTGCCGGAAAAGATTCGAATACGCGCAAATGTTTTGGAATTGAAGCAGGCGTATTTGGCGATGCATACGCCGGACAGCATGCAGGATGCGGAGCGTGGACGAAAACGTTTTGCTTTTGATGAGCTCATGACCTATCAACTCGCCGTACGCATGGCGAGAATTGAAGCGGATGCGGATGGTGCGCCGCTGGTTCCATTTGATCAAAAGTTTGCGAAAAAATTTGTGGCGGGTTTGCCATTTGAATTAACAGCGGATCAAAAGAAGGCAGCCTGGTCAGCTTTGCAAGACATGGAAAAGGGAAGACCGATGCGGCGCTTGTTGCAAGGTGATGTCGGCTCCGGAAAAACCGTGGTGGCGGCGATGTTGGCGGCGATGGCATTTCGATCGGGGCAATCTGCTGCGTTGATGGCGCCGACGGATCTTCTTGCAAAACAACATGCGGAGACTTTGAAGCGATTGCTTGTGCCGCATCAGATTTCGGTATTGTTGATCACTTCTTCAACGCGGATGTTGTGGGAAAGTGGGGAAGAGAAAACTTTGTCCACGGCGCAGGCGAAGG
>JAYVTL010000052.1:0-1891 GCA_043788845.1 Candidatus Uhrbacteria bacterium | reverse complement strand
CGCGCTAAAAAGGCGAAGACATTGCTGGTGAATTCTGTGATTGGAATGTTTATTGTGGTGTTTGCCTATGCGATCGTGACCAATATTATTAGTTTGATTGGCGGACAGGTGTTTCCGGGAACGAAGTAAGGGGTTGGGGGTTGCCAGTCTCTATCGTTTGACGTGTAGATTTGCTATGATGTGGATATCACGTATTTTGCGTGAATCCCAAATCTGAAAGGAGGTGACGCATGACATGACGCAACACACAAAGAAACTCATTGGTTTCGTTTCTTCCCTTGGCTTGGCCGCTACCTTGGTAGCTCCAACCTATGTCCTCGCCGCAGACTCGCTCAATACGAACGACCTCGGAGTCGACGCCATTGGAGGTTCAATCAAACTCGGTTCGGGCGATGTACGCCAAACCGCAGCCAAGATTATCAATGTCGCCCTCGGTTTCCTCGGTATTATCGCCGTGGTGATCGTCCTTCTTGGAGGATTTAAATATATGGTGGCAGGTGGGAGTGAAGAAAAGACCAGTGAAGCTCGCAAACTTATTGTTTCCGGTATTATCGGTCTCGCAATCATTCTTTCAGCCTGGGCTATTACCAGCTTCGTAATTTCACGTTTGGTTTCTGCTACCCAAGACTAACCCCCTATGAATCTTTATCGCCGTTTTGTGCCATTCGCACTTGGAGCCACCTTGGTGGCAAGTATGGTTATGCCGTCAGCAGCTTTGGCTGCTGGAGTTACGACCATGATTCAAGGCGGGCTTGATCAAGCCGCTGGGCCAAATTATAAGCAAAGTAATACTAATCTTCAGAGTATCGTGGGTGGACTTATCTCTTCTGCGCTGACTTTGGTGGGGGTATTGCTCCTGATATATCTCATCTATGCAGGTTTCCTGTGGATGACGGCTAGCGATTCCAAGCAGGTACAAACGGCAAAAGATATCATTAAGAATGCCATTATTGGCTTGGTGATTATTTTTTCTGCCTATGCGATTGCTAATTTCGTTTTAGCGCAATTAGCGACCATTGGTGGAGGAACGACGCCTTCTGGGGAACAGACTAAGACGCAATAGTCCGATTATGAATTCAACATCACTGAAGCAAGTATTTGCGAAGATCGGGATGACGGCCGCCATTGGGCTTTCGGCAGCAACTTTGTTGTCCGCGGGTCCGGTATTGGCTGCTAACAACCCATTCCAAGCAGGTCAGAATATGGCGAATGATGTGGCGGGGAGCGCTGGTATTACTACTAGTAAAACTTTGCCGCAAATCATTGGTCAAATCATTAATATCGTTTTGAGTTTCTTGGGCATGGTCTTCTTGATCCTCGTGCTGTACGCAGGGTTTTTGTGGATGACGGCGCAAGGAGAAGCAAAGAATGTCGACAAGGCGAAATCCATTTTGAGCCAGTCGATTATTGGGTTGATTGTGATCGTTGCCGGGTTTGCTATTTCCAACTTTGTGTTGGGGTCGCTCGTGCAAGTCACGCAACAATAGAAGCGTTCGCTGCGCAACGAACAATGCCACCCGCGAAAGCGGGTGGCATTTTGTTTAGACAAGAATATTTGTAGGGGCGTGATTCATCACGCCCTTCGGCATGCCGATCGATATTGATGGATTGATTCCGATGGATTGATGCTGATTTGGGACGGGGCGTGATGAATCGAACAGAACACAATACATCAGACGGGGCGCGATGAATCGCGCCCCTACAAGTTGTTGATTGATATGGTCGACGACCAGGGCGCATGGCAGGCGCCCGTACTTATGATAAGATTTTGAATATGAAAAACTGGATGAAATCGGTAGTGATATTTTTGTTGGGGGTGGGGTGGTTTTCGATATTTATGCCTTGGCATGGGTTTAATGATCCGGATGCGTTTTATCATGCGAAGATGTCG
>JAYVTL010000051.1:0-1899 GCA_043788845.1 Candidatus Uhrbacteria bacterium | reverse complement strand
TACACTTCAAACATGGACACATATTCTTGGTACTCAAAACTCATCAAGCCAAGCTGGGCACCACCACCTTCGATCTTTGGGCCCGTCTGGTCGGTTTTGTATGTCGGCATCATTATTTCTTTTGGTACTATTTTTTACAAAGCCGCCACCAAACAAATCCCACTCATCATCGCGCTCCCATTCACCTTAAATATTTTCTTCAATCTCATCTTCACCCCACTTCAGTTTGGATTAAAGAATAATTTTTTGGCTTCAATTGATATCTTGTTCATTCTTGCCACATTGCTTTGGGCTTTATATCTAGCCTGGAATCATGCACCCGATCTCCATTGGATCGTCTACATGAATCTCCCCTATCTCGCCTGGGTTTCATTCGCCACCATTCTCCAACTCACAATCACCACTTTAAACGCAAAATAAAAAACTCCCACCCGGGAGTTTTTTGTATTTGTACATTTACTAAGTCCGTATCCCCGCCCCTTTTCGCAGTGTGGTATAGCACCAACCCGACAACACAATCGACAAAACCACCAAAATCCCCGCGCCAATCCAGACCTGCTGACTATCGCCCACCACAAATCCGTGGCGAAAACCTTCCACCATATACACAATCGGATTCACCAGTGACACTTGTTTCCAAAATCCCGGCAATGACGAGATCGGATAAAACACGCCACCAAGATATGTCAGCGGAGTCAAAATAAATGTCTGAAAGGTCGCGATATCGTCAAAGGTATTCGCCCACAATCCATTCAACATCCCCGCGAGCGAAAACACCAAAGCTGTCAAAAACGAAAACACAATGATCGAAGTGAAGCTATGAACTTCCGGCCGCACAAAGACGAGCGACACCAAGAACACGAGCACTCCGGTCATGAGTCCACGAATCACACCGGCCGCAACATATCCGGCCAACATAATCGCTTCATGCACCGGCGCCACCAACATTTCTTCCACATTTTTTTGAAACTTCGATCCAAAAAACGACGACGACACATTCGAAAAACTCCCATTGATCACCGCCATCATAATCAGCCCCGGCACAATGAAAGCCATATACGGCACACCATTAATCTGTCGCACTTGTGATCCAATGAATCCACCAAAAATCACAAAATACAAAGACTGCGTGATGATCGGCGGCAACAAAGTCTGTCGCCAAATGCGCATAAAACGCGTCACTTCTTTTTTGACAATAGTTTGAAAAGCCACCCACTGGATATGCGTATTCATATTAAGCAGCAATCGTATCCAAGAATAAACGCTCCAACCGATTCTCCATCGGTCGGATATCAAAAGTCCGAATACCAACACGCTTTAACGCTTCCACCAACTCATCAATCTGCTGTACTTTTTTAAGCGTGGCTTCCAAGGTATTTTCACTCGTCACTTTCATTTCAAAACCTGGCACCTCATTTGCCTTGGCCGTTGTATCCACCGTCAACACATAACTCCGCACATCCATCCCCTGCAACATCGCGGTCACACTCCCCGTCTTCACGATTTCACCTTGTTTAATAATCGCCACATTCCGACATAACTTTTCAGCCTCTTCAAGATAATGCGTGGTCAACAAAATCGTCGTGCCATTGCGATTCAACTCCGACAAATATTCCCACATGCCCTTACGCAACTCCACATCCACCCCTGCCGTAGGTTCATCCAAGATGAGCAATCTTGGCCGATGAACCAACGCACGCGCGATCATCAATCTTCGTTTCATTCCTCCCGAAAGGGTTCGTGCCGGTTGATTACGTTTTTCCCACAACTCAAGTCGCTTCAAGATCTCCTCGGCATGTGGTGCGGCCTCGGCCGCGGTTAATCCGTAATATCCCGCTTGCGTAATCACAATGTCCCACACCTTTTCGAAAATACTAAAATTAAATTCTTGTGGCACAA
>JAYVTL010000050.1:0-8284 GCA_043788845.1 Candidatus Uhrbacteria bacterium | reverse complement strand
CAAGCCGTAAAGCCCGGCACATCAAACGGCGAATTTTCGGTCTCGCGACCAAACAGGTACACATACCGCCCCGCCAATCGCCCATGCGGACGTGCCGAGATGAACCCATGGATCTTGCGCTTCGCATTAAAGATCTTGCGTCGTGCATACAATCCGGTTTCCTCAATCATGATCCAGCAACGCTTTTCGCCAATCACTGGACCCTGATGCAGGATTTCGTATGTCCCATCCGCCTCAAACTCTTCGGCCTTCCCATCGACCAACAAGGTCAAACGCTCGCAAGCAATGTCGATGATCTTGCGATACTCAACGGTATCTTGACGCTCGAGCCCGCCTCTCATGCGAAAGCGGCGATACATCTCGAACACCCAATTGAGTCGGTTGAGCTGACGCTCGCAACCAGGTGGGAAGATATAGGTGCCGCCCGTAGCATCCAAGCGACCTTCCATCCACAATGCCTCGGTCAAATGCCGCAAACGCACCTTGCGAACTCGCTCCGCATTCAACACCAACCACCACAGAAAACTAACATCTTCATCCGGATGATTGGCATGTACCGTGGGCGAGAACTGCTTATCAACCAAGAACAACTTGAACAGCTGCAAACGCAAGATCGTATCAAACATCTGTTCACACGCAGCCCGCATATGAAACGATGCCGTAGCACTATGGTGGTTCAAACACAGCCACACGCCCAGCTGCCCATGCGTATTCTTGAAACATTCCATGTAATCTTCGGGCGAAGCTCCGTCTGCCATCACGGTCTTGGACGGGTAGGAATCACACACGATCTTAAATGGGACCGGAGGCGTAGACGGACTCAAAACCAATACTGGTGGCATAGAGAGCTCCCGGGTTTGAGGATTGATGACTTTGAAAGAGCAAGCCAATATGGAATACCTCCCCAGTCTTTTTGTAAAGCCAACCCCACCTTCGAGATTTGACTTTGCCCTTAAAAACCCGTATATTCCCGCTCGCGACGACCTGGGACCAGCCCAGCAACTCGCCACCGTCCGCCTCTGGCGGAAGCGACCGTGGCTCGTTCGTCTAACGGTTAGGACAGCGGCTTTTCAAGCCGTTAACAGGGGTTCGACTCCCCTACGAGCTACCAAAGAAGAAGAATCCGACAACGGGTTCTTTTTTTGTGCAAAGATGAGCGACAATTCAGGGGTTCCAAAAGAATTTCCATCGAATGTGAGCGGTTTTGCGAAAATCAGATGCTGGAGATTGAGACGCGCCTCGTAATCGTCTGCCAAATCCAACCAAATCTTGGAGGCGTTACGAACGAAATAAAAACAGTAGTCGAGTGCCTTTTCCATATTCAACTCCTTCTGCCGCGCGTCTTGTAGCAGTAGGCATTTCTGATCGATGCGCTCGTTCACCAACTTCTTTTGGACAACGAATTCGTCGTCTGAATATTTGCCGAGTCGGTGAAAGTCGAAAACCGTCTGCCGTTCGTGCTCGAGTTTCTCAATTTCCTTGCGAACACGGACATTCGCATCATCAAATTTCTTGTAACGTTCCTGCCAAGCGTCCAGTACGACGGCCTTGAACAGCTTTTCGTGCTTCGCATCCGGCTCAATGGATTCCAAAAGTTTGACGAACTTGGCTTCAAACGCCTCCTTGGGCATCGATTTGGAATACGCGCACTTCAAACTTCCATGATGATAGTACGGATATCGCTTACCCTTTTTGCCTCGAGCGTAGCTTCCGGTGAGTGGCTGGTTACAGTGCTGGCAGACAACGAAGCGCCGCAACGGAAAACCAGGATTGTTGAACTGACGCGGTTTTCCGTTCATGTGAAGTCCACGCTTCACCGCCTGACATCGAACGAACAACGCTTCGTCGATGATCGGCTTAAAATCGCCTTTCACCAACTCCCCGAACGCATCAATTCGCCCATAATACACAGGCTTAGTGAGAATTTTCTCAATCATCTGCTGAAAAGGGTATTTACCTTGGCGCGTGCGTAAACCACGGTCACCTAAGAATTGAGCCAATTCTTTGAAGGTATACGTTCCTTTAGCATACGTCTCAAAAGCCAAGCGGATAAGCGGAGCGCGATCCGGTTCCGGCACGATATTAGTTTTCTTGCCCGTCGCTGGCTTGTAATAGCCGAGTGGCGACGGCCAACACCAGATACCCTCGCGCACGCGAGCTTGCATCCCACCTTTGCAGCGCTCGCGACGATTATTGTTATCAAATTCTGCAAAGACCGAGAGCATTCCTTCCATCGCTCTCCCCATCGCGCTTTCATCAAACGTCTCCGTAGCGGAGCGGAGTTCGGTGCCAGCTCGTTTCAAAAGACTACGAACGACAACGTGGTCGTCTTGATTTCGAGCAAAACGGTCGATCTTGTAGACGATGAATTGATGGACGCGACCTTTCTTCTGAGTACAGAACGCAATTGCCTTTGTGAATTCCGTGCGGTCGGCCGTTTTGGCCGATTCACCCATCTCAACAAAGACTTTGAGAACGACTAATCCGTTCTGCTCGGCGTACTCGCGGCAAAGCCGCTCCTGATTTTCCAAGCTCGTTCCTTCGACCTGTTCTTTCGATGACACGCGGCAATAGATGATGCACGCTTTTGGGCTCGTTTCAGACATAGCGAATCAGCTAGGCGACTTTGCCGCGTTCTGGGAGCAGGGCGGGCTCGTGAGCCGGTTTTGAGGCTTCGTGACGGCCAAGGGAGTCCAATGCCACATTCGCGACGGCATAGAGCTTGTCGCGCAAAGCCAAAAGCTCCTCGTCGGGGAGATTGGCGAGGTCGGGATCGATACGGCGGCATTGCTCCAAGGTGAGCATGGAGCAAGCATATTGAAACGACCGCTCGGAAAGGCAGCGTTATTCACAAGCGCAACAAAAGAGAGCTGCATATAGCCCATTTGTTTGCTTAGAATTGGGAATTTGGCAAGAAAACAAACATTAAGTTTAACTCTATCTGATACGACGGTGACGCTATTCTCTCAGCGTCCGAACTACGTGGGCAAATGGTTTTCTCCGAACGCTATACAAGCCTCCGGCCTCCAACGAGGCAAGTTTTGTCGTGACCATTCGATTAGTCCGCCTGCAATACTGCAAGCCTCCACACCGTTTTGCTTCAAAGTGTTTGCCACTAGATTGCTTCGATTGCCTTGATTGCAAATAACATAGACCATTTCGTTCTGCCATCCTCGTGAGATTTCTTCCATTTTTGTAAGCAGGTCTCGATACTCGACATGCTCCGATTGCGGTAGATGAACATGGTCAAACTCCTCACGATTTCGCGCGTCGATAATCTGCACGCCTCTTTTTACCGGTACGGATTTATTTAGATTCACAAGTCGCCATGCTTCCGTAATTTTGCAATCATATATTTGCCCAAACGCTTCACGCGGAGAAACGTCAAGGTTTACTGACCGCGGCTGATTGATTGGAGATGTAGCGTGATGCTGAAGCAGGTTGGCATTCTCAATTTCCGGAAACAGCTTCGGATCAAGACACTCAAAATACTCCTCGATATAAGGAAACGGACTATCAGGACAGATAAAGACAGCGAGAATCTCGCCCTCGTCATTCCGTAGTGCCTTCAGTTGCTCCTCCCCGGCGCTGGAAAGAAAGTCGAGCAGTCCGGCCAAAGCAAAGCCTGAACTTGGGCCAACAAGGATTCCATTTCGACACAACGCCAAGCTTCGTTCAAATGATTCCACGGTACCGACCTCGACGGTTTCATTGACGGTACCTCTCCAATCGAAAGCGATTTCTTGGAGTAGGTTGTTTGTTCTCACACCGGGAACGGGGTTGTTAGGCTCACGAACGACGCCCAAATTAAAAATGTCGTGATTCTGGATTTTCAGATATCTCCCCGCGCCGACCATTGTGCCTGTTGTGCCGAGTCCCGCGCAGAATAGCGTTATCTTTCCAGCCGTCTGTTTCCAGATTTGTGGTCCGGTCCAGCGTTCATGCGCTTCTGGGTTTGCGGTGTTATCGTACTGGCCAGGATTCCACATGCCTTGTTGTTTGCCGATCTCCCTTGCTTGGTAGATGCCGCTCGTTTTGTCTCGCGGGTCTGGGCAGATTGGTTCTTCATTTACCGAAACCTTCGTATCAAAAAAACGGAGCAACTGGAGTTTGCCGGGTGACACTTCGTGAGACACGATGGCTTTGGTTTCCTTTATGCCAAAGACACGACCGATGACCGCGAGAGAAAACACTGTGTTGCCGGAAGAGTTCTCGATCATTGATTCGACGTTGTGTCGCTTGCCTTCCCGCTCGTTCGTCATGAGCATATTCAATGCCGGAAGGGATTTTACATTTGCGAGCGGCAAGAAATTCATGAGCTTGGCGAATATGCGAACCTTCCGTTCGACAAACGGGTTCAAGTGCTTCGGTAGCTCAATAAGCGGCAGCATCGGATTGTTATCCGGATTCAAAAAGTCCCGTACGGCTGATTCGCCGGAGAATACGTTCAATTCTTGTTGCATAGGCGTTGTACTTCGGTTGCTTTTTGAAAATCAAATGCCTCGTCAATTTGCGTCGTTAAGTCACCGAAACGATCAGTGATGAAGCCCTGCGAGACGTATGCTTTGTGGAGTGCCCACATTTTCCGGAGTCGCTTTTGAGGATCGTACGGCATGGCTTTTAGTGTGGCATACGCAGTTTCGATGGCTTTTAAATTGTCGGATTCGATATCTTCGACTTTAATTGAACCCCAAATCTTATCCTGCTGTTCAAGATACGGGGAGAGTCCAACGTATCCGAGGATGTGGTGTTCCGGTATATGCGCCGCGATTAGTGCGCGGTCTTCTGGAGTTTTAATCTTGTTACCGATGACTTTGAGTGCATGACCGCATCCAGCGTGTTCGCACAGCTTCACATAGTCCTTATAGACCTCAATGCCTCGCCATGTCGGTTCGACAACGAGTACGGTCAGATCGAATTGGGCATGGAGAGTGGAGGCGAAGGCATCCGTCCCGGCAACCATATCTGCGACAATGAGCCCTCGCTCATCCGCCACATGGCTCAATACGTTCTCAAAAATCGCCAAATCGTTGTGATAACAGCTCGCGCCGATATCTTCTTCACGATATGTTCCCACGGCCATCAAGCGGATTTTGTTAGATACGGTTCCATATGCCTTCAAGATAGGATCGTTTGCGTCTTCAAGCAGAATCAGATTTGAACCGGAGCCGGGTGGAGTACTTTTTCTGAACGCTGCCGGACTTGCAATCCGTCCGTTGGTTCCCGTGAGATGTTTCTTGATCGTGGCGGTCGCAGACGGTTCTGAAAGATGGATATTTGCGGCAGGTTTCTCGAAGCCGAGCAAACGCGGAAGATGGACGTTCAGGTCCGCGTCTATAGCGACAACGCTCTCTCCTTGGTTTCTGGCATACTGCACAAACAACGCGCAGAGCGTGCTCTTGCCTGAACCGCCTTTGCCGACAAATGAGATTCGCATATCAACGACATTTGGCGCACAGGCCAAAAAACTCAAGACTGTGACCGAGAACGGTAAACTTCTTTTTGGTGGAGGCCAGAGCTTTATCCAAAAAGGATTCGTCAATGTCCACGTCTTCTATCGCGGAACAACGCTGACAGATCAAATGATGGTGATGGTTTCGTCCTGCGATTTCATAACGACGCACGGAATCAGGGAAAACAAGCTCCTGTGCCACGCCGTTCTCTTTCAAAAATTCGATTTCACGATAAATTGTCGTGCGATCCGCACGGATGTTTAGTTCCTCCAGTTTTTCTTTGAGGCAGGCGGCATCCAAAGGAAATTGGGAATCGCAAAAAATACGAATCAACTCTTTCCGCGTTTCAGTGATACGGAAGCTTTTGGAGCGAAGAGACTTCAAAATATGATCGGCATTGTTCATGCCTGAATACTAATGCAACATCGTTGCAACAGTCAAGAGCTGTTGGCCTGTGCTAGTCCTGATCCTCCTATAGCGCTGCTAATAACTTTGATTGAAGTACGAAAACCTAAGAACCTAAAATGTGGCTAAAATTAGCGGCTAGGTTTTCTAGGTTAAAAACCTAATAACCTAGAAACCAGTACCGAAAACGGTACTCTCAAAAAATCGCGTGGCGTCCGCATAATTCCAAGAACATCCATTCAATCAATCATCAAAGCTCCCCACCCAAGAGGGAAATAGATATTTCAATCCCTTATGGCAGGTCTACGGCGGCACGATCTTCGCACCGTTTAGGCCAATACTTGCGCCCTTACCGCGACTTCCCGAACTCATGCCACCGTTCCAGCTCAGAAACCAGCTCGTTCCACTGCGTACTCACTTGGGCTACCATCGAGCTCAGCTCGACTCCGCGGTACGATCCTCAAAGCTCAGCTTTGCCTGATTGAACACCGCAGAAAGCGAGATCGTCTCGACCCAAAAAACCAGCTTCTCAAAGAGCTGGTTTTTTGTTTTGAATCTTCAAGCCTAGACAATCCTCAAAAAATATGGCAGCGGTATAAGTATGCATTACGTCTATATTCTTTTTAGTGAAGTTGATCGCATGCTATACACAGGATCGACCAAAGATCTTCGTCAAAGATATAAAGATCATTGCGCCGGCCGTGCAGATTCAACAAAAAACCGACGACCGCTTCGTATTATCTATTACGAAGCCTATCCAACAAAACTCGAAGCAGAACGTCGAGAAAAATATCTCAAAGGTGGAAATGGACGAGCACAACTCAAACAACAATTTTTATTTACTCTTCAAAAATTGAATTACCGATTCATAAACTGAAAACACTTCCTTTTGGTTGACATTCTATCTTTTTCTTGATAATCGCAGGACAGATCTTTCACACCCTTCAAGGAGCTCGTCATGTCCGACCGCAAATCCCCGCCCGTCTCTTTGCTCGTCATCAGCCTGTGCGCCTTTTTCCTCGGCATCGTCGTCGTCATCATCTACAACCTCTACATCATCCCCAAGTCCGAACAGCGCAACCGCTCGACACCAAACACTCGACGCCCAACGGCTCACGACGCGCCACTCACGACTCACCCCCCAGACCTCTGGCTCGACCACTACGCTCCACCACCGCGCACCAAAACCGACAACTGCCAGGCCAACGGTCCTCTCCCCGACCCCGCCTGCACCCCCGGTGCCGTTCTCGAAGTGAGCGCAGAACACATCTGCGTCAAAGGCTATGCCAAAACCGTGCGCCATGTCACCACCGCCACCAAACGCGAAGCCTATCGCTCCTACGGCATCACGAGCCACGGCAAAGGCGAATACGAAGTCGACCACCTGATTTCGCTCGAGCTTGGCGGCTCCAATGATCTCGCCAACCTCTGGCCCGAAGCCGCCAACCCGCAGCCCGGCTTCCGCCAAAAAGACAAGCTCGAAAACTTCCTACACCGACAAGTCTGCGACAAAAAAATCTCGCTCACCCAAGCCCAACGTATCATCGCCACCGACTGGCTCACTTACTACGACCAGCACCAAGTCAACGCCCACCCGCACGACGACGACTGCGACGGCGAAGGCTGCCCCTTAAACACAAAAGACCGACACCATTCCTGGTATCGGTCTTTTTTTCTTATGCGGTTAGTTCCAAAAAAATTTAGAAGTGAGCGTGGGTGACAGGGCGAACGTTTTCTCGAAAACTTTTGATAAAAAGTTCTTCGAAAAACGTTCGCCCTGGCAGGCCCTACGCGAAAATCTATATTTTGTATTCCAGTTCTCACCGTAACTCTTTTTCGTTCTTCACGCTTAGCACGTTGCCGGCGCTGGATTCATCTCAAACCGCGAAAACCGCGTGATTGAAATCTTCTCACCGATCTTCGCAATATTTTCCGTCACCAACTGTTCGATGGTGATGTCTTCATTCCGGAAATACAATTGCTTCATCAAGCAGACCTCGGTATACCATTTGTTCAACTTCCCTTCGACAATCTTCGCCTTGATTTCATCCGGTTTCTTTTCTTCCACCATCTCCGCCTCAAACTTCCCACGTTGTGCCGCGAGAATGTCAGCTGGGATCAACTCTGGCGAAATATATTCCGGACTCATCGCAGCAATTTGCATCGCGATATCATTGGCGAGCGCAATGAAATCTTCATTGCGTGCCACAAAGTCAGTCTCACATTGCACTTCCACCAAGGAAGCAAGCTTGCGATTGTGATGCACATATGACACGACCACTCCTTCGGTCGTCACACGTTCAGCACTTTTCTTCGCGGCTTTCGCCGCACCTTTTTTCTTCAATATTTCAATCGCTTTGTCCATGTCATCACCAGCTTCTTCAAGAGCTTGTTTGCAGTCAACAACTCCAGCACCCGTGCGACCA
>JAYVTL010000049.1:0-6843 GCA_043788845.1 Candidatus Uhrbacteria bacterium | reverse complement strand
CGCTCGTAGTCATTTACACCGGTGTCGTTTTTTTGTTTGATGAAGGTATAGGTTTGTGTGTGGCCAAAGAGCAAACCTGGTTTTTCTTCAAAACGAATTTTTATATATCCGCGGCAAGCCAGGTCGATGATGGTGGCGGTGACGGCTTTGCTGGGTGGTGAACTTTCTGCCAGCAAGGCGGCAATTAAGGCCGGTGAATAGTCTTTGGGTGGCGTATATTCTGGAATAATAGTGCCTACGCGAGGGTCGCGGCCGCGGATAGACCACCAAGCGAGCATAAAAGCGAGGGCGATGAGTGGGAAAACGGCGGCGGCATTGTCCCAAATGAACAGCAAAACCAGGTCCAAGCTGGTCCAGGGCTTTACGATACCCAAGGGGAAGGCATAGGCGATGGTCAAACCTTCATGGTCATTGAGCACGCGGGTGGTTTGAGCGCTGACACCGCTGGCATTGGGCGAGATGGTGCAAGCATGTTCGGGTGAACCAAAGGAGCCGGTGAAGCAAATGGTTTGCACCGAGTTTGGTGCCATGGTGCTCGGCATGGTCAGGCTGAAGTCGGCTCGTTCGATGGGGACGGGCCAGTCATTGCCGGTGACATTCCAGTAGAGCTCGGTGTTGGTGGCGAAGGAATTGAGGGCGCGATTGGTTTCGTAACGAAGTTGGTAGGTGTGGGGGCCGGTGAGTTGTTCGGTAGCACGGCCGATCTTGAGATGAAGTTTGCCGTCGGAGGTTTTTTGTTCGAAGGGTTCGGTTTGGCCGTCGCGTTTTACTTCAAGTACCTTGAGATGCAAGGAGTAGTTGGCGCCGTTGCGGGCATAGCGATACGGAATGTCACGAAAAATGCCGTGATGCGGCGTATCGCTAAAATCCCAGGTGATGTCTTCGGTCACGGTTAGCAGTTGGCTGGTGGCGAGGTCAGCGTGAACCGAAAAATTCGTAATAGTTTCTGCGGCCAAGGCTGGAAATGATGAGGCGACGAGGAAACCGAGGGAAACGAGGAAAATTTTCAGTCCTTTCATATGCGGGCATGGTAGAATACCTCCATGAAAACCGCCAGACAGCTCGATGTGCTTACCATTGGTGCCGCGACGCGCGATATTTTTGTGGCGAGCGACCATTTTGAACGCGTCTTGGCGAAGACAGCCCCAGATGGGTATAACGCCTGCGTGCCATTGGGCAGCAAGATCTCGGTGGATATGATGGATTTTCAAACGGGTGGCGGCGCGACCAATGCCGCGGTGACCTTTGCGCGCCAGGGATTTACAACGGGGTGTATCGCGCGCGTGGGCAAGGACGCGAGCGGGAAGGATGTAGTTGAAGAGCTCAAGAAAGAAAAGGTGATGACCGATGCCATGCAGATTGATGCGAAAAAATTTACTGGGCATTCGATTATTTTATTGTCTGGACATGGGAGTCGGGCAATTTTGACAGAACGTGGGGCCTCGAAGATGTTGGATGCGAAACTCATCCAATGGAAAACATTGAAGACGAAGTGGATTTATTTGACGAGTTTGAGTGGTAACATGGCTTCACTTAAACGGATTTTTGCGGATGCAAAAAAACAACGGGTGCAGATTGCTTGGAATCCGGGGAATGCAGAGATCGCGTTTGGGTTAAAAACCTTACTCCCCTACTTGCTGCAAGCTGATATCGTGATGATGAATCGTGAAGAAGCGGCTGACTTGGTGGGTACGGCACCACGCATGATGGACAAAGTGATGGCACGCTTGGGACATGTGCCACGACAAGTGTTAGTGATTACGGATGGTGCCGCTGGGGCGTATGCGCATAGCCGGGGGGTGACTTGGCATGTGGCGGGCTTGAAAGGAAAACGGATTAATACCACGGGGGCTGGCGATGCATTTGGGAGTGGGTTCGTGGCCTCGGTGATAAAAGATGGTGATGTGGTGAAGGCGTTACAAGCGGCCAGCGTGAATGCGTTTGGGGTGGTGTCGCATATGGGGGCGAAGCGTGGAATTTTGAAACGCAAAGCTAGTCCCAAGGAACTTTTGCGAGCGACAGTGCGAGAAGTTTCACGGGTATGAAGCTGACGCGTGTCGGGCATTTTTTGAATGAAAACCAAATCATTTTGGTATTGGTGGCGTTGGTGGCGGGGGTGATGTGGCCAAGCTGGTTTCGACCATTGGCGCCATATAGCACGCCGATCTTGATGACAATTTTTTTTGCATCCAGCTTGCGGTTAAATATCGGTGAGATGGTGGGGTATGCCAAGGATGCTCGGATGATGGCGATTTCAAATGTGGTGAAGTTGTTTTTTATTCCATTGGCGATGTGGTTGCCGTTGCATTTTTTTGCGCCCGAATGGGCTTTGTCTTTTTTAATTGTGGGCGCGGTACCGACGGGGCTGACCATTGCCTTGATTGCTGATTTATTTGGTGGAAAGACTTCGCTGGCGATGTTAGTTTCGGTAACGACATCGTTGCTGGCGCCGATTACGGTGCCGTTGGTGATTTTGGCGGCGGTGGGACGAAGCATCCCCTTCCCGGTGGCGACCTTGTTTGGGTCGTTGTTTTTGACCATAGTCATCCCGTTTGTGCTGGCATTGTTGGTAAAACGCTTGGCTCAGACTACGGTTGAGAAGCATGACTTGCTCTGGCGTGAAACTTCTTTGATTTTATTTGCGCTGTTAGTGGCGGCAGTGACGGCGGATTCAGTGGGTGGTGAGGCGATTGCCTTGGGTTGGAGCGAGGTGGGATTGGTGATGGTGATGCTGGTATTTATGGGTGGGATTGCTTGGTTGTCGTATGCGATTACGGGTTGGCGCAAGGTGAGCGAACGGATTACAGTTGCGCTATGCATGCTTTACATGAACAATACCTTGGCGCTGTACATTGGAAACACTTTTTTTAAAGAACAACATATTGTGCCTAAGCTGCTGATCATTTTAGCGGCGGTCAACTTACTCTTGCCGCCAGTGAAGTGGTTTGCGCACAAGAACATGGTACAAGCGAAAAAACTTTATGGCCGTAAAGAAACCGTTGGTATACGTCACACGTAAGTTTGCAGATTCGGGATTGCAGACATTGAAGAAGTTTGGGGCGACAGTGAAGGTGTATGACGAGGATAAGATTATTTCTCGCAAAGAGTTGCTGCAGAATGTGAAGGGATGTGATGCGTTATTGCCATTGCTGACGGACAAGATTGATGCCGAGGTATTTGAGGCTGCGGGTCCACAACTCAAGATTGTGGCGAATTATGCAGTGGGGTTTGATAATGTGGATTTAGCTGAAGCAAAAAAGCGTGGGATTGTGGTGACTAATGCCCCATCGGATATGGTGAATGAAGCGGTGGCCGAGCATGCGTTTGCGCTCATGTTGTCGCTGGCACGCAGGATCCCGGAGGCGGACTTGTTTTCGAAGGCGAAAAAATATGTGGGTTGGTCGCCGACGCATTTTATTGGGACGGATTTGTATGGCAAGACGCTGGGGATTGTGGGAGCGGGGCGGATTGGGTCGGCGGTGGCGCGGCGTGCTGTGCTGGGGTTTGGGATGAAGTTGGTGTATGCCGATGCCTACAAAAACAAAGGACTGAATGACGAGTACCAGGCCAAGCAAGTTTCGCTCGAGAAGTTATTGGAAGTATCAGACTTTGTGTCGTTGCATGTTCCATTATTGCCGAGTACGCGTCATCTTATTTCAACGGCGGAGTTTGCGTGCATGAAAAAGACTGCTTTTCTTGTGAATACAGCGCGGGGGCCAGTGGTGGATGAGAAGGCGTTATTGCGGGCGCTCAAGAGCAAGCGAATTGCGGGGGCTGGCTTGGATGTTTTTGAGTGTGAGCCGGCGATCGATTGTGATTTGACCGATAAGCTTGAGCTGAAAGCGTTTCCCAATGTGATTTTGACGCCGCATATTGCGAGCGCGACTATAGAAGCACGCGAGGCGATGAGTATGGTGGCGGCGCAAAATATCATAGCGGTATTGAGTGGGAAGGCCGCGTTGAATCCAGCAAAATAGTACGCGTAGGTCGGTGCAAAAACCCTTGACTGTTCAAGGGTTTTTTGATATAGACGAGGCTCGATCTTTACAATGCGGCTACGCAGGAGAAACAACCCATGAATGAACTTCACCAGGTATTGACGCAACATTTTGTTGGCTGTGAAGCACTGCCGAGCGATGAGGCGGACAGT
This sequence comes from Candidatus Uhrbacteria bacterium, assembly GCA_043788845.1. GTDB lineage: Bacteria > Patescibacteriota > Patescibacteriia > 2-12-FULL-60-25 > 2-12-FULL-60-25 > JADZEJ01. Next base: position 2,693 of record JAYVTL010000049.1, on the reverse strand, counting down.
TTCAAGTATCGTTGTGCAGATGAGATCATTTTGTTTAGGCAGCGTGATCGAGTGCTGTTGCCGGATACGCGCAAGGCAAAAACACAGGCTGGGTCAATTGCCTATGCGCCAGAGTTGAAAGCGGTGATTATTGCCGCGACGGCGGTGGTGCCCTATGCAGAGCGCGATGAGTACCAGGAAAAGGATAAGTACTTTATCGTGCCGGTGAGTTCGCGACTGAAGTTGTTTCAGCTCGAAAGTGAGGTCAGCGAATTCGTCATCATTAGCGCGACGGCGATCACGGTCTGGGAAGCAAGATTCCCCGAGATCGAGTTGTGGAACCAGCGGGTGGTTGACGACTTGGTGGCGCTTGAGGCGGCGCAGCCGGTGCTGGCGGTGAATTTGGACGAGTTGCTCGGCGGGTTTGGGTGTGCGGATTGGCTGCGCGCCATTTGCGCGCCGCTCTTGGCGTCGCCGAGCTCGACCCAGCGCGCCAAAGGCGTGGGGCATTTGATCCGACACTGGAAGGTGATCAAAGAAGATCACTATCTTTTGCTCAATTGGTCGACGCGGACGCCGATCAGTCGGGCTAAGCAGTTGGCTGAATCGCTGGATCGCGGCGTCCGCAGCGCCATTGATGAAGTGGCGGCTGCTGAGGCGAGTGAGCTGCATGAAAAAATGGCAAATTTCGTACACTACGATGTCTGCCCCGAAGTTTTGACGCTCGAAGAGATGTGCGTGCGGCGCGATGAAGTAGAAAGCGTGGCGGCGCTGCTTGAGCCAACTGCCGAGGTTAATGGCATCAATTTGCTGCGACTCGAACAGCATGCACTTGAGGCAGATATCGATATCAATCGGCGCATCCGGTACTGGGCGAAGGGGAAGATTAAGCACCCGCTGCTCATGAGTACGGCACAGAACTTTCCGGCGGCGTGGTGGGGATTTTCTCGTTAGTTTAACACCGACATTCAAGCTGAATGTCGGTGTTTTTCATTGCGAAAATAGGCGAAAACGGATGGACTGGAACAAGCCTTGAGGCTTGACAATTGAGTTTAGCTATGGTTTTGTGAGCTGTCGTTCTTTCACAAAAAATGGAGGCAAAAATGGACACCATTCAACAACGCGATCAGCTCAAGCTACTAATCCTCAACTATGTGCAGACCGGGAATCCGGAGCTGATTGGGCAGATGCAAAAGCTGGGGGCTCCGTTGCATAAACCGTTTTGGCTTTCGGGCCCAATAAAACAGACCTGGTTTGAATTGCTGTATAAAGTTTGGGTAGTGTTGTATGAGTATGGCGAGTCAGAGAAAAATGAAGGACTGCGACAGCGCGTTACTCCCTTGCTGGATGGCACTATGTCGACGGAGGGTTATTGGAATTATCCTGAGCTGGCCATGGTTGCGAAATATGCGTCGTTTGATTGGTATATTACGCGCAAGTTGCAGAGCGAACCCGAAGTGCTGAAAATTTCGACGGCTCTTAGCCCGGAGTTGATTCGATTTTTCCAACGAAATCCGAGCGAGCTTCATGCCTTGCTGGAAAAGCAGGAAAAATACGCTACGCATTGGCGATTGCTGACAAACTGGCTTGAAACTGTGCCTCATCTGCAGCTGATCACGAAGCTCACCAAGCAGATATTTACCAGCTTGGCGGCGATTGCGAGTATTGATTGGCGCTGGGAAATGTCGAGCATTCAACACGAGGCGGTGCGCAAACAGGGACTGGCGCTAATCGAAAGCGGGATGCAGTCGGCGGAATGTCGAAAGGCGCTGCTAACTGATATTGAGCAGTTTGAGAAGGCTTGGCCGCGACGCTTTATTCCCAAAGGGGAAAATCCGGAGGGGTACTCAGGCTGGCAGCATTTGCGCAGCGAGATGCTGGTGGCAAAGCGCCTGCTCAAACTCGAACAAGAACCGCGGCCGGCGATAGCCAAGGCGAATAGACTGTTGCATACGCTCAAGCGATTGCAGCGTTTCTCCAAAAAAGAGACGCTCATTGGTACGCACCTGATCAAAAATGAACAGGCGGCGCTTGATTTGATGTCGGTTTGTGCGGCGACCGACCGCATCGGTGAGATACTGCGTGAAAATGTGCAGTGGTGTGCCGAAACGACTTGGGACATGCCCGAGATGGTGACGGTTCGCGCCAGTGTCTTGCAGCGCGTGTCTGAGGAGTTGAAAACTTTGCGTGAGCAACGCGATGAGGCAGAACGCCAGGTGCGTCACCAACGCGCGCTGGAAGATGCAAAGCTGCGCGAGGCCTATGAGCAAGAGCAAGCACAACGCCGAGCAGAAAATGCGAAACGACGTGCCGAGGAAGACCGACTGGCCATCGAGCGCGAGCGCCATCAAGAGGAATACCGGAGCTGGCAGGAAAAGATCAGCCTGCGTTGCCGGCAAATCGTGATGGTGTTCAATGGGGTGTTTGGCCTTGAGATCGAGAGTGATGCAGTGCTGGCAGGCGAAGTGACTGGCGGTTATGCCAGCATCCACAGCGCGAGATCTGGGGTGAGCATGTCGATGCAGTTGGTGCTCACGATGAGCCATCACTTTGGCAAGGAAAGAACTTGGCTCGAGATCGAAGAGGGTGATTCTCGCACAGCCTGGGAGGCGACGTATGCGTCGGCGAATCATATGGTGTGGCATGAGTTGGCGCATTTAACCGCGAAGGCGGATCGACGGCGCGTACTGTCACCCGAGCAACCCGGCTTCGCC
>JAYVTL010000048.1:0-2863 GCA_043788845.1 Candidatus Uhrbacteria bacterium | reverse complement strand
CCTGTTCAAGCGCTTTCTGCGTCTTCTCGAGATCCATTATGTGAATCCCATTACGTGTACCAAAAATGAATTTCTCCATCTTCGGATGCCACTTCGATGTTTGGTGTCCAAAATGGACACCGGCCTGGAGCAGTTCCACCAAGCTAGGTGCTTTTGTTGCCATATGGCTTGTAATTGGTATGCCTTTTAACCTCTCGGTCACAGTCGTGGACCCCCCGACGTACGTCGGGGGGAGGCGCCAACAACTATCGTCACAGCGACGTGCAAGATCGAATCGATCAAACGCGTCGCAATGAGTGGCCGATGAGAGATGATAAATGCTCCACGTCAGAGCCGCCAGACTATAACAAAACTCCTAAAAAGAAGCAAGACTAAGCCTCCAAATAAAAAAGACGGCCTCCTCGCGAGAAATTGCGAGCAGACCGTCCCCGAGACCCTAACGGACAATGCATCTTGGCCGTTTTCCCATCGCTGCAGTTGACGTTGTCGAGCAAGCTCGTCAACTTCATGACCTTGCCACAGATGCAGGTATAGTCCCCGCACACCTTGCACTCGGCCAAATCTACACACGAGGCATTGGGTGCCTGTTTGCCCTCACACGGGTCAGGCGCACCACCAGCCCCAGCCGTACCAGCAGTCCCGGCCATACCAGCCGTGCCACCCGTACCAGCGTCGCCAGCCGTTCCGGCCATACCAGCCGTGCCGCCGTCGCCAGCCGTGCTAGCTCCGCCTTGCGACGAGCCGCCTGTACCAGCGTCGCCAGCCGTGCCAGCGATCCCGCCCGTGCCGGCCATGGCTCCAGCCACACCGCCCTTGCCACCTATCGGTGAACCAGCGGTCCCGCCCTTGCCTGCCAGTCCGGCCACGCCGCCCATGCCACCTTGCGGCGCACCAGCGGTCCCGCCAGTCCCAGCCATGCCGCTTTTGCCAGACTGTCCAGCGGCTCCACCAGCCCCACCCATCGGTGAGCCAGCCATGCCACCCGTGGCACCAGCAGCACCAGCTATCGAGCCTGCACCCCCAGTTGAGCCAGCCATACCAGCCGCTCCACCCAAGGCACCGCCCTTGCCGGCCTGTCCTGCGCCAGCTTGTCCAGCACCAGCCTGATTCATGGTTCCAGCGCTACCGCTTGAACCACTCTCACCCGCCACTCCATCAGCCACCGTAAAGGCGTCTCCAGAGCAAGCCGTGAGCACAGCTACACCAGCGAACAGTCTTACCACCATGTGAGCATGCATGAGGAACCTCCAAGTTGACACGTTTGTGTGAGTTTTTTGCGAGAACATTGTCCAAAGAACAAGGTATATGGATACCACAAAATCAGGCTTTTGTCAACCATCCCACCCCCTTCTCTTATGATTTTTTCGTTTTATTCTTCGTCTTCATCACTCCCCTTTTTCCCCGCCTTGATCGCCATTATCATCGGCTCCATCTCGCCTAATAAAATATTTTCAATGCTATGCCACGATTGCTTAATCCGATGATCCGTAATCCGATCCTGTGGAAAATTATAGGTCCGAATTTTTTCTGATCGTTCCCCACTCCCAATCTGCGCACGCCGTTCGGCATCCAGCTGGCTATGTTTTTTGCTCTCTTCCAATTCCCATAACCGCGCCCGCAAAATCGTCATCGCACGTTCACGGTTTTGCAATTGCGAACGTTCATCTTGGCAGCTCACCGCCACCCCAGTCGCAAGATGCGTAATCCGCACCGCCGATTTGGTCGTATTCACACTTTGCCCCCCTTTACCTCCAGCACAAAACGTATCAATCCGAATATCTTTTGCTTCAATCACAATTTCAGTTTCTTCAATCTCTGGCAACACGGCCACCGTTGCCGTCGAAGTATGAATGCGCCCTTGCTTCTCGGTCTCTGGCACACGCTGCACGCGATGCACCCCACTTTCAAATTTCAACAACCCATACGCCCCTTCACCCGAAATCCCAAAAATAACTTCCTTATACCCACCCAATTCTCCGGATGACGAAGACACTAAATTCGTTTTCCAATTCTTCCGTTCTGCATACCGCGAATACATCCGCATCAAATCGCCAGCAAACAAGGCTGCTTCATCGCCACCAGTCCCAGCACGAATTTCAATAATAACGTCATTGCGATCATGTGGGTCGGGCGGAATCAACGCCAACTCAAACGCCTCAATCGCCGCCGTCGCTTCGCTTTCCACCCCCGGTAATTCCAGCTGCGCCAATTCCTGCATCTCTTTGTCATCCGATGCCGCGGCTTCTTTCAATTCCTTCAACGCCCGCGCCGCCGCCAAATACCGATCCGCAAAGACCATCAACTTACGCGACTCATCATACGCACGCGAAGCCTCCCGAAAACGTTTCATGTCTCCGGTCACAGTCGGCGAACCAAGTTCGGCCTCCAACTTCTCAAGTTTTTCTCGCGCCTCAAGCGCGGCATGTTTCAAATCAGCCATATTTTTTTCCCTCACGATCGACTCACCACCTCATAATATCATTCAAACACAAAACCGACGGATCTCGTCGGTTTTGCAGCGTCACTAAGCCTCGTTCAACGAAGTTGGATTCTTTTGTGCCTTCTTGGCAACCTTTTGCGCCACGCGCTTTTCGGCCTTGGCTTTCTTGCCCAAACCCTTCGCGGCCAATGCGGTCGTCGTCACCGCCTTCTCTTGGAATTTCTCCACGCGGCGTGCCGTGTCCAACAATTTTTGCTTACCCGTAAAAAATGGGTGGCATTTGGAGCACAATTCAATGTGAATTTCTGGCATGGTTGAGCCAGCGCTCACGACATTGCCACAAGCACAGACGAGCTTGGCGTCTGTGTGATATTTGGGATGGATAGCGGCCTTCATAGATGTGGCGAGAATATATCAAATATT
>JAYVTL010000047.1:0-5614 GCA_043788845.1 Candidatus Uhrbacteria bacterium | reverse complement strand
CATCTTGGCCATATACGGCATCGGAGGTTGATATCCGCCGCTATTTTCCGAGAATGTCACTACCTTCACGATATGCAAACCCAGTTGTTCAGCCAATTGCTGCGCCTTCATCCGCGCATCGTCGATCGCTTTCGCGCGCGCGTCGGCTTGCAATGCCTTTGGTTCATCAATCGTAAACTGCAATCCACCAACCTGATTCGCGCCCAATTCGCCAGCTTTCCCCAAGACATCGCCCACCTTATCTAAGTCACGCACCTTGACCGTCACCTGTTGGCTCACGGTATAGCCCGTAATATTTTGTTTTCCATTCGACCAATCAATCTTTGGCGAGATCGAATAGTTTGAGCTCTGAATATCTTTATCCGCTACGCCCATACTTTTCACCGCCGCGATAATCGCATTCATCTTTTGTGTATTTTGCTTTTGTGTTTCTTTCACCGTTACACCATCACTTTGCACGCCCAATTCAGTAATTGCCACATCCGGCTTGGCATTCACCTTGCCTGTGCCTTCAACCGTAATGGTATCGCGATCATGTGCCACCTTGCCGATATAATTATATTCTTCAGCAGCATTGCGCGCCTTAAAACCAACAAATACCACCAAGACCAAAGCCAACACACCCACCATGCCTTGCAAAAACTTATTATTCATATCAGTTTTCATGTGAGTAAATACTTTATGGACAATCTTCTCTTTTATTTTTCGTTAAGCGTTTTTCGAGCGAACCCGTCACCTTAGCTAAACGGCTGCCCATCCACACAATGATAATCGTCAACATCACCGCATAAATAAACTTCGCGATCACCGTACTCGTTGGTCCAAAGATGCGCAAGAATAAGGCTTGAATCGCATCATTCCACGCCAACGCCGCCACGAAGGAAAATGCCGCCGTCAACAAATCATACGACCGTTTCAACACGGACAACCGAATATCTTCTTCTTCATGTCGCGCAGCAGGGCTAAATGTCGTTGCATCCGTTGTTTTCATAAGTTATTTTTTGAGTAAAGCGACGAGTCCAGGCAAACGCCCCTTCTCTGCAATAAACTCTAGCATAGCACCCCCACCTGTCGACAAGTGGTCAAACCATTCTGCCATCCCTGTCGCCATCGCCACCGGCAAGGTATCCCCACCCCCCGCCACCCCATACGCTGAACCTTTGCTCCGCGCCGCTATCGCCCGCCCAATCACCAATGAGCCATGCGAAAAGGTAGAGATTTCAGCCACCCCCATTGGGCCGTTCCACACAATCGTTTTCGCCTTCTGAATCAATGCCGCCCAGGCCCGCATCGTATCCGGTCCAATATCTCCAATCATTTCTTTCTTCCCAACATTTTTCACATCAACCACTCGCGCATACGTATTCGGTTCAATCTTGATCGACACCACCACATCAGTCGGCAATACGATTTTTTTATTTTTCAATAACTTCCGTGCACCAGCTATCCCCTCTTTTTCCACATACGACTTCCCAATTTCACGTCGCTGCGCCGCAAAAAATGCCGTCGCCATCGCTCCCCCGATACACACATGATCCGCAATTTTTAACAAAGTATTCACTACCCCAATCTTGGTTGTAATTTTCGCACCACCAACAATGGCCACGAATGGTTTCTTTGGTTTATCTAAAACCTTCTCCAAAGCCCGTACTTCTTCCAATAATGAAGGTCCAGCAAAGTGCGGCAATTGCGCCGCCACTCCCACCACCGAGGCATGCTTTCGATGACATGAGGCAAACGCATCATTCACAAATACCTCCGCCAAAGCCGCAAACGCCTTTGCTAATTTCACATCATTCGTTTCTTCACCCGGATAATAACGTACATTCTCGAGCAGAAAGACCGTGCCCGGTAAGGCCTTCGTCACAATCCGCTCCAAGTCTTTTGCGCCAGCTGCCGTCATCACATCCTGCGGCAAATACCCCACTTCAAGCCCACGCTCCGACAATAAACGCAATAAACGTTTGGTGCTAAATTTTGGATCGCGTTTTTTTGGACGTCCTAAATGCGTTGCCACAATCACAATCGCTCCTCGTTCTTTCAGCGAACGCACCGTTGCCATTGAGCGTTCCAATTTCAATGAATCTTCAGCTCCAGCCGTCTGCGATCCTAACGAACCGCTATCCAGCGGCACATTCCAATCAACTCGCAAAAAAACACGCTTCCCTCGCAAGTTCTTTGAAGGAGGTAAAACAGGCAATTTCATGCCCATACAATAGCATCTATATCCCCAACTCGACCACTACAATCTGCGGTGGCGAAAACAACCGTAACCGAGCATCCGTCTCCCCCAACCCATTCGAAATAATGAGCGCCACCCCATTCAAAATCTTTTCCCCACGATCAACCCGCCGTCCCAGCTTGCTTGGTATCGGCCACAACGGCCCAATTAACGGCAAACGCACTTGTCCACCATGCGTATGCCCACTCAAAACCAAATCAGCGTCCCCTTCCTTCAAATCCATCAATACGTCCGGCTCATGTGAAATCAAAAGCCTGGGCAAGATCGTCGCCCGTCTCGCTGGTAACTGCGGATTCCCATACCAATGATCATCCACCCCAGCCAACTCCAAACTCCGACCATCAAACAGCAACTCACAAGCAGTATTCGTCAGATCTTGATACCCATACTCCATCAAAGTTTGTCGGATCGCCACCGGATCATCCACCAAGTCATGATTTCCCAACACAAAATACTTTCCCAATCTCGCGTTCACATTCTTCAAAGACACCAATTGCGCAATCGGCTCGGATAAATCACCCACCACATCTCCACCCACAATCACCAACTCTGGTTTCAACGCCTGCACTTCTCGAGAAATACGCTCGTACCAACTCGTCGGATGAAAACCCCCTGCATGCAAATCAGACAAAAATACCACCTTCATCCACCCCGACGGTTCTGCCACCAATGCGCGTCGATACCTCTTCACCGTCAAACGTGACGGTTCAACCAATACCGCATAACCAAGCAACCCTTCCCCAATCAACCCCAAAATCGCCACCACCTGAAACCATCCACCCAACATCAATCCAATCCACACCCCAACCACCCCAAACACGGCGAGACCCCACAGGACCGCATCAAACCAAACTGACCGATCATGACTCTTACGTAAATTCATTCGCTATTTCAAACTTTTACCCACCATAATTGCCATCTCCACCAAGCGATTGGAATAGCCCCATTCATTGTCATACCAGGCAAGAACTTTCACCATGTCGCCATCCACCACTTGCGTAAACGGCAAATCCACAATACACGAAGCCGGATTCCCAATGAAATCACTCGACACTAATTCCTCATTCGTCACCAACATAATGCCTTTGTAGATCGCATTCTTCGAAGCCTTGGTCAAAACCGCATTCACTTCTTCTTTCGTCGTCTTCTTCTTCAGCAAGAATGTGAAGTCAGACAAAGAAACACAAGGCGTTGGCACCCGAATCGAAATCCCATCAAAAATTCCCTTGAACTGCGGAATCACTTCTGACACGGCAATCGCTGCACCCGTCGTGGTTGGAATAATATTCTGCCCAGCTGAACGCGCGCGTCGCAAATCTTTATGCGGACCATCTTGCAAAACCTGATCCGCCGTATACGAATGAATCGTCGTCATCATCGCCTTCTTCACCCCAAACACATCATTCATAACTGCCGCGACTGGCGCAATACAATTGGTCGTGCAGCTCGCATTATTAATCACCTTCGCCTTCCCCGCACCTTTCTCGTTGACGCCAATCACATGTGTCGGTACCACTCCACCTTTCGCTGGCGCAGAAATAATCACGCGCTTGGCACCAGCCGTAATATGTTGTGAAGCTCCTTCTTCATCCGTGAATCTCCCCGTACATTCCAAAACAACATCGGTTTTCAAAGCACCCCAAGGCAATTTCGTCGGATCCTTTTCCGCAAACACCGGGATCTTCACACCATCCACAATAATATTTTTTGCATCAAAACTCACTTTTTTGTCATAGGCATGATAGGTCGAATCATGTTTCAACAAATGCGCCAAAGTCTTGGTATCCGTCAAATCATTAATCCCGACCACCGTAAATCCCGCCTTCCCAAACCCCGCCTTAAACACATTCCGTCCAATGCGGCCGAAGCCATTAATTCCAATAGTAGGCATATGCCGGCAGTATAACAAGAAAGTATGAAAAAAGCCCCATATAAAAAAACGCCTGTCAAAGCTCTGACAAGCGTTTCGTGTTTCACAAACTTGGATTGTCTGCGAGATAATTCATGGCCAGCGCGAGTGCGCTGATCGTGTGCAAGTCGATCAAACTCTTGCCCATTTCTTCACGAACTTTTTTGGGAGACCATGCTTGTACTTTGCGATTCGCGTCGGCGCTGTCTTTCAAACGCTCGATCGCATCCTCGTTCGCCTCGATCTCCACCAGATACACCTGCGCAAAGTCATGGCTCATGCCCGTATTCTCCGCGAGATGCGTCAGTGGAACCGTGCGCTTGATCGTGAATTGTGTCTGGCTACCAAACTCCAAACGGAGCAGGTCCGCAAACTTTGAACCCACAATCGACGTCAGCTTGTCGCCAATGCACAGCTCGACGGTGCGCTGAAACATACGCGGACACTCGGTCGTCCACCGGCTGATGCGAAAGCGCCAGCCTTTGACGAGCACAAAATGTCCACTCATCAACAAGACAAATACCGGACCATCCTGCTTCAAGCTCCCGATATTGCTCGTCATGGTCTGAACACGTTCCACGCCATCGGCGCACATGATGCGTAGAGTGACAACCGCCAAATTGCCATGCTCATTGGGCACAATGCTCAAGAGCTCCACAATCTCGTCCTCACCCTTCTCGACCATCCCCAACTTGGTAAATGGCGAGATCTGATGAGCTTCCAACCGCATGTTGATACTGCGAAGTAGTTCGTCACGGTCCATGATGTTCTCCATTGCTGCCACTGCAGCGTTGAAAGGGCTCCGCTTGCCACTGCAACCGGATGTCTGAAGCTATCAAAAAATTCGCTTTTTGTCAAGATATCTTGGTATAAAAAATCCCCCCGATATACATCGAGGGGACAAGAAATTCCTTGAGTCTAACCGCGCAACTGCGCTGTTTTCCTCACATCCGCGTCCACCACTGTGGTCACAAATGTATGAATTTCCTTAGGGGAAAACGCGAGCTAGAGCTGACGTTTAGGTTCGAGATACGCCACCAATCTGGCTGCACCCGATGAAGAGAACATATCGCCTAGGCGAACGACTTCAGACCAGGTCAAGAAAACTGCACCCAAGATCTGTTCTGCCAACTTTGCTGCGATCGAAGCCGCATCCGTCTTCACCATGCCTGGCTTAAAACGGTATCGCTCCGGACCATCAACCACCTCCAAGCATTCAGCCGGAATACGCACAGCATAGAACTTCACACCCTCACCCTCTCCAGCATTCACGAAAAATGTTGAATTGGGATTTTGTGGCGCACCCGGCAAAGGCTGAATATCGAATGGTTTTCCATATCCAGTCTCTTCTGCAAACTCGCTCTGTGCTGTTTCGAAATGGCTCTTGCCTTCTTGCAAAAACCCTCTCGGCACATTGCGCACCAACCCGCCCTGATGCGGTCGGTTTTGCTCGAGCGTTCCGA
>JAYVTL010000046.1:0-3509 GCA_043788845.1 Candidatus Uhrbacteria bacterium | reverse complement strand
TGGATTTTACGATGTCTGTAAAGCAACTGGCGCCGACTATACCAAGGTAAAAAGTGCGCTGGTGAAACGCACGACCATTAGCGATGTCTATCTTGATTGCAATGAAAACATTCGTGGCTATGGTGGTGTCTGCTTGCCAAAAGACACGGCGGCGTTTGCGGCGTTTATCGATCAGCTTGGTTTAGACATCGGACTCTTCCGGCTCATCGTGGAGGAAAATAAAAAATTTAAACGTACCGTCTTCGAGGGCATGCGGGATTAACTTCACACTATGCGAAATATTCTTATCACTGGTGGCGCGGGTTTCATCGGATCACATCTGGCGCGGCACCTGTTGCAAACGAGTGACTGCACCATCTTGCTCACCGATAATTTGCAACGTGGTCGCATGGACCAAGATTTAACTGAACTACTCACGACGTATGCAGGTCGGCTGCGTTTTGAGCAATATGACCTGACGGATCCAGCGGCTTTCGCCGGGCTGGGCACGGCGTTTGACCAGGTCTATCATCTGGCAGCCGTGAATGGCACCAAGCATTTTTATCGTATGCCGCATGAAGTATTGCGCATCAATACCTTGTCGCTGACCAATTTACTTGCCTGGATGGTGACGCTCGAAAAAAAGCCAAAGCTGTTGTTCACGTCATCCAATGAGGCTTATGCCGGGGCCCTGGAGTCATTCCAGCAATTACCAATCCCAACACCCGAAAACGTTCCACTGGTGATTAGTGACACCTATAATCCGCGTTGGACCTATGCGGCGACGAAGCTGATTGGTGAATTGTTTGTGATTCACTATGCAGCGCAATACCAATTTCCAGCGGTGATTGTGCGGCCGCATAATTTTTATGGGCCACGAGCTGGCTATGACCATGTCATTCCAGAATTCTCGCAACGTATTCTTGATCGTATTGAGCCATTCGATATTTTTGGCGCAGAGGAGACACGTACTTTTTGTTATATCACCGATGCGGTGCGCGCCATGCAAATGTTGATGGACGCAACGGTCACCGATGGACACCCGGTTGAAACGGTCCATATCGGGGATACGCGCGAGGTGACGATGCGACAGCTTGCCGACGTTCTCTTTGACATTGCGGGCTGGAAACCAAACCAGATTGAAGTGAAAGCGTCACCGTCGGGTAGTGTGAAGCGTCGCTTGGCTGATATTTCAAAGATCGACGCCCTGGTAGGCTGGAAGCCGAGTGTTTCGTTAGAAGACGGCTTACGCCAAACGTTTGCCTGGTATACTGCGCACCCAAAGCCTTCTCCGCAGCCATGAAAACGCTTTTAATTACGGGGAGCGAGGGTAATATCGGCGTGTATCTGATTGAGGCGGCACGACGCCAATTTCCGGATTGGAAAATCGTGCGCGTCTCGCGACGAGAACTGACTGATCCTGAACATCCGTCCGAGGTTTTGGTGCAAGGCGATTTACGAGATCCCCTGTTTGTCACCGAACTGTTCTCGCAACAGAGAATTGACTTTGTGATTCATACCGCGGCACGTCCATACCTAGCATCAGAATTAAAGGCCGACCCGTATGGGATATTCGCCGATGACACGCGTTGTTTGTTGAATGTCCTCGATGCTGCGAAGCAGGTTCAAAAAATTGTCTTGCTCTCTTCAGCGACCGTGTATGAATCAAGTAGCTCGGTGCCATTTACCGAAGGGCTGACGGATCAGATTCCCCCACCGCTTTCGCCGATTGGTATGTCCAAATTGGCACAAGAACGTGCCCTCGCTTTTTTTCAGCAACAAACCGGGATCCAGACAACGGTTTGGCGGTTGTTTAATGTGGTGTCACCGCGTGAGGATCACCGTCAGCCGGGTGCCCATGTCTATGTCGACTTTTTTCGAAAATTGTTTATTGACCATGTTCCCGTTTTAGAAATGTTTGGGGATGGACGCCAGGTGCGTTGTTTTAGCTGGGTTGAAGATGTGGCCGAGGCCATCATTCGTTTCTTGCCAGATGCTCGCACCGATGGAAAAATTTTTAATCTGGGGAGCAGCGAAGAAAGAAGCTTGCGAGATTTACAGGAAACATTGCTAGAGATCGGTCATCGTCTAGGAGCGCTGCCAGTAGAATATCAGCCGACGGTACAGCTTGGAACTGCTTTTTTTGGTGTGGAGGCTCCAAAGAGAATTCCGAGTTTGGTTCGCGTGGAACAAGAGCTTGGCTGGAAGGCTACGACATCATTTCACGCTCTCTTCGAACAGTTTATTCGAACGAAATTGAATATATGAAAACGACACGCTGCCAAATTAGTGGTTCGACCGACGCGGTCTCGATTATTCAGCTTGGTCATCACCCGCTAGCGGATACGTTTTTGGCTGATGAAGCTCGGCAAGAACCCGAGACACGGTATCCACTCGAAGTACTGCTCTTTCCCGAAAGTGGGTATGCGACCTTGGCCTATATCATGCCACCGCAAGAACGCTATCAAAAAGTAGATTATAGTTATACCGCTTCAAATTCACCGGTCGCAGTGAAACATTTTGGAGAAATGGCGCAAGAAATCTGCGATGAGCTTGGGTTGACGGCCCAGGATTTAGTGGTGGATATTGGTGGCAACGACGGCACCTTGCTCAAGGCGTTTCATGCGATTTCGCAGAGTCGGATGTTGAATGTTGAACCAGCTGGGAATATTGCAAAGATCGCTGAAGCGGCGAACGTGCCGACCTTGACCGATTTTTTTGGTGCCGAGGCGGTGCGTACCATTGGGACGATGGGCAAGGCAAAAGCCATTACTGGCACCAATGTTTTCAATCACATTACCGACTTGCAAGCATTTACCGCCGACATTGCAGCGGCGCTCACCGATGATGGTGCCTTTATTTTTGAGGCGCCTTCCTTGCTCGAACTGGTGAAACGCATGGCGTTTGACACCATTTATCTTGAACATGTTTCGTATTTTGGCATCAAGCCGCTGGTGCGACTATTTGGTGATCATGGTTTATCGATTCACCGCATTGAACCGAGTGATTATATGGGCGGATCGATGCGGGTCTATGTCAAAAAAACCAAAGCTGATCCGGCGGTGGTGAATGGCTTCATGGAACAAGAGCAGGCATTGGGTATTTATGATCAACAAACCTATGTTGGTTTCATGGAACGCGTGCGTGCCTTCAAGATGAATTTGAATACCGAGCTGTATGAGATTAAAAAACGCGGTGGCGTGATCGTGGGGATTGGCGCAGCTACCAAGGGCAATACCCTCTTGAATTATTGCGGGATCGATGGCACCCTCCTGACATGTGTGACGGATGCGTCCGCGCTCAAGATCGGCAAGTTCACTCCGGGATCATTACTGCCCATTGTGGCGGATGCGGATATTCCAAAAAATGCCACGCATGCGCTCATCCTGCCGTGGAATATCGGCGTGTTCTTGAAAGAGAAACTCAAACACTTAAATCTTGAATTCATTGTCCCACGCATGGACTAACTTGTATGAAGATTGAACACCGTCCCATTAACTTTTCTGATGACCGTGGCTTTATCATGGACA
>JAYVTL010000045.1:0-17343 GCA_043788845.1 Candidatus Uhrbacteria bacterium | reverse complement strand
GCCTACATCGCCTCCGAAGAAATTGCGGACGCCCGTTTCTCGGAACCAAGCTCGCTGCCGATGGGCGATCTCGCGCGCCGCGTCGATGATGCTTGGTATCTGCGCGATCCAGCTGGCAACAATGCGATTTTTTGGCCAGGGACGCGCATGCTGAATGTCACCAACTCGGCCAAGCTCGGCACCAGCGGCGAACGTTGGAATCAGTTTTTGCCACGCTTCATTCACGAACGCGTTGTTGCTACCGGCCTCTGGGACGGCGTTTTTCTTGACAATGCCTTCGTTGGTATTTCATATTTCATCAAAGGTCCAATCGATCTCGACGGCGACGGCCGCGCAGAAAATACCGACGAAGCCAACCGCGCCTGGCAAGCCGGCATGCGCACCTTGATCGGTTCCATCCACGCCCGCGATCCCAAGCTCCTGCTCATTGGCAATGGTGGCACCGCCTACGCCGATATCTTGAACGGCGTTTTTTTCGAGAACTTTCCTAGCTGGAGCTGGAATGCCAATCAACAAGAATTTCGCGACGCACTGGCCAAAAATCTTGCACCTCGTTTCACCGCGCTCAACACCAATACCTCCGACCAAGATCGTCCAACCGACTATCAAAAAATGCGCTATGGTTTAGCCAGCGCGCTGATCGGCGATGGGGCCTATTCTTTTGATCGTGGTGTCAGTGGTCACGATTCATTGTGGTGGTATGACGAATATCAAGCGTCGATTGGCGCCGCTAAAACGGCACCGCATCTGGTGGCGAATACGAAAAAAGGAACCGGTAGTGTCTGGACGCGCGGTTATGAGCATGGTTTCGCTGTCGTCAATTCCACCGACATCGCCCAACATATCGACCTGCCCTCGGTCTACGAAAAAATACATGGAACCCAAGACACACGCATCAACTCAGGCCAACTCGTACGCTCCATCGATCTCGCCCCTCAAGATGGGCTGGTGCTGCTTGGTCAAAGCCAGGCCACCGATATTGTCGAAGCATCGTTTGTAAACGGCAGCTTCGTCCGCGCTTTCGACATCCGTGGCACGCCCGTGCAAAACGGTTTCTTCGCGCAACGTGACGATGCACCAAATGGCGCCACCGTCATCAGTACCGATCTCGACCGCGACGGTTTGCCCGATCTCGCCAGCGTCAGTGGGGGAACGGTCACGGTCACCTTCAGCAATGGCTCCAAGCCGCTCGTCCTCCGTCCCTTTGGCACACTGCCAACCATTCGTCTCTCCTTGGCCGTCGGTCTGGTCAATCATGATACAACTCCCGCCCTCATCATTGCGAAAAATGGCGGGGGAGCCGCCGACATTCGTACCTACGACAACCGCGGTCGGCAACTCGCCGCATGGCAAGCCTATGCGCCCAACTTCCTCGGCGGTGCCCGCATTGCCATTGGCGATGTTGATGGCGATGGCAAACGCGAAATTATCACCGGCGCTGGTCCAGGTGGCGGTCCGCATATTCGCCTGTGGAAAACTGACGGCAAAACTTGGGGCGGTAGTTTTTTCGCCTTTGATCCCAAAGACGTCGGCGGTGTCTCGGTCGCTGTTGGCGACGTACAAGCCGATGGCAAACAGGAAATCATCGTCGGCTCCGGCCAAGGCGCACTGCCACGCGTGCGCGTCTTCGACTTCCGCGGTACTCTGCTGTCAGAAATAAAACTCGGCTCGGTCCCGCTCGCCCAAGGCCTCACCGTCTCGGCCGCCGACATCAACGGTGACGGCAAAGCCGAAATTCTTGTCGGCGGTCTCCCCAATTTTTAATATGAAACGCGCTACACCCTCGATCGGAAAAACCGGACTCGCCATGCAGGCCAGCACGGTGGCCTTTGCACCAGCTCGTGCACTGACTTCGCATGCGCGTCGTGCCTATCAACAAAATTACGCAGGTCATTTTCATTTTTCAAAACTCGTCTTCGCCTTCGATGCCTTCTTACTCGGCTGCGCTGTTGTCTTGATCGGCATCAATCTTTTTTTATTTTTCGGGGCGCCTTCCACCACACGTGGTATAGCTTTGTCGATGTTCGCGCCGCCCATCCGCGCCTCGCAGCTGATTCCCATCGAAGCTCGCGTCACGGCAACTGACGGTCAAGCTCACGATGACGTCGTGCTAGCTTGGCATCTGCCAACTTCGGTCGAAGTGGTTTCATCCCAGCCACCACTCTTAAAAGACGGCTCTGTCTCACTCGGCACCATCAACGCCTTGCAAGATCGTCGTTCGCGCCTCCTCATCCGCGTCCGCGCTCCCATCGGCACCGATATTCCATTTGGCTTCGACCTACGCCAAGGTGCGTCATTCTTAAACGTCGCGCAATCGGGTCACGAAACACGTCGCGTTGAGAGCGGCGCCCTGCAAGCAAATACCGCGCTACCAGCCACCGCCGTGGTCTCGGGGGCTTCACTTCCATTGCGCATTTCAAACGAAGGCAACTCCACCGTAAAAAATATTACCTTGCGCTTGCTGGCTCATGATGGCGCCACCAATGCGCGGCTTGGTTCGGGAGAAGCATTTTTCATCACAGAAATCGCCGCGCATACTACCAAGTTTGCCTTTATTGATTTGGGCATGCTCAATACCACCTCGGTCAATCTCACCTGGCAAATCGAAGATGGCGCACGTGTCGTCGATCGCCGTTCAACCCAATTGTCAGTCGTTACCACCGACATGTCCGCCGCCAAGCTGCAAACCTTGATGGACAGTCAAAGTGAAAATACCTTCCAAGTGCTCGAGAATGAAACAGGTATCATCTTGGGTGCTCGCACCGCCAATGTAAAAAATACCAAGCTCGATTTCAACGCCGCCGCTCGTTACTACACCGACCGTGGTGACCAAGTTGGTGTCGGTCCCATCCCGCCACATGTGGGCGAGCAAACAACCGCCTGGATTGTCTGGTCGATCGGCGCCACTGAAAATGACTTGTCGAATATCATCATGCAAGCCACCTTGCCCACTGGCGTGACGGCGACCGGCAAATCCGCTTCAGCCGCTGGCGGTATCTTTGCGAGCGACAAAAATCAGGTGCGCTGGGAATTGCCGCGCTTGCTCGGTGGCACCCAACAAGTTGCCAACTTCTCTTTTGAAATTTCGGTCACACCAACCAAAACCGATCTTGGCAAAATTCTCCCGCTCATCGGCGCGAGTCAACTCACCGCCCAAGACGAAAAAACCAAAACCAATTTCAGCGCCACTACTCCCGGCGACGACTCGCGCTTCGCCTTCGACACCAAGGCAAAATCAGACGGCATGGTGCGATAAAATTACCCCTTGGGTTCACGTGGCGAAAATTTTACGTTCTTAATTTTCCACTGATCAATCCATTGTCCGATCCCATTCGCATCGCGTTTATTGCGTACGGTCGGTGTCTTTTGCGACCAACTCACGAGCGATCCAAAATGGAGTTTATAGCGCCCGGCCACCACGATATAGCGGATCTCACCGACGGTAATAGCTCGCCGGATTGTCCGTTGGTGCACCCCAAACAAGCGGGCCGCCTCGGACACAGACACCCGCACGGTCTGTTCATGTCCCTCGACTGGCGGGTCGCTTGGCTTGGCCGTTGGTAAATGTGGCATATCAGCCACGGTAACAGATACCCACTACTTGTCAACAGTATTGTGGACAACTAATACGCACCTAGCAAAACAGGGGACGAAGCAGCTCAAGTCCACGGTTCAATCCCCGGTGAACCCCCAAAATGGCTTGATGAAAAGCCGCTTATACGCTAGTATTTTTTCACATTTTGCAGGGAAGGCGTGAACGTTGGTTAACCTTAGATGGCTAATATCCTAGACCAGTATCTACTCTTTCGCCTTCGGACCAAACGGGACCCGGATGCCTTTGCGCGTATCTACGACCGTTATGTCGAGGCGATTTTTCGTTTTGCTGTTTTAAAGCTGCCGACCGAACAAGATGCTCAAGACATCACTTCCGAAACTTTTCTAAAAACCTGGGCGCATATTCAAAATAATCGCTCCATTGAGGACATCCGTGCCTTTCTTTACCAAGTCGCCCGTAACCTGATCGTCGACAAATATCGCAAACATGAACCGCTCATCTCGTTCGACGCTGTAACGTTTGAGGATGGAGAAACGTCTACTCAAGTAGAGCCAACCGGTGGTGACCGTGGACGCGCAGCTGCGACCATGGAAGCCCGTGCCGACCTTGGCCTGCTCCTCGAACACCTGAAGCGCCTGAAAG
Source organism: Candidatus Uhrbacteria bacterium (assembly GCA_043788845.1). Classification (GTDB taxonomy): domain Bacteria; phylum Patescibacteriota; class Patescibacteriia; order 2-12-FULL-60-25; family 2-12-FULL-60-25; genus JADZEJ01. The sequence continues at coordinate 13,145 of JAYVTL010000045.1, read as the reverse complement.
AAGATTATCGTGATGTTCTATTACTACGGCTGGTCGACGACCTGCCCTTCACCGTCATCGCGACCATTCTCGAAAAAACACCTGGCCATGTGCGGGTGATCTATCATCGCGCGCTCAAGGCTCTCAAGGATGTTGAGGACTCTCCCTCATGACCAAAGATATTCAACAACGAATCCGTCGTCTCCGAGCCGCTGAACAGCGGCTTGTTCCAGATGCCGCCTGGGTCAAACAGACCCGGCAGGATTTGATTTTGCATATCGAAAACTCCGTTTCACTCGAACACGCGACACCGAGCCAATGGAAAACCACCTTGCGCGCCGTGCGCGACGTCGTGCCTGCTAGTGCCGCGCAGTGGATCCGTCGCCCCATGGTCGCCATGGCCACCCTCGTTACCATGTTGGCCGGTGGTTCGGTTTTATCGGTGTCTGCTGCTGAAACTTCTTTGCCAGGTGATTTTTTCTACGGACTCAAGCTCGCGACTGAACAAGCGCGCATCGCCCTCACTGCCACCAGTGGCGATAAATTGAAATTGAAAGCCGAGTTCACCGACCGTCGGGTGGATGAATTGAAATATGTGGTTGATACCAAGAATGACGAACAAGTCGTGCAGGTGGCAGAATTGCTCAAGCGCGATTTAGACACCATGAAACAACAGCTGGGCGATGTCGCACATCAAGAAACCAATGAACATGCGGTGACCGCCGCCAAACTCGTTGATCAAAAAACTTCTCAAGTGGTGGTGGCCATCCAAGAAACAAAAAGTCTGATGTCACCCGAAAATAAAGAAAAAATGACCGAAGTCCAATCCGTCGCCGCCGATGCCGGTGCCAAGGCCCTCGAAGTCCTTGTCGAAAAGCATGATCAAGCCAATGTCGATTCTGTCACCGAAGTCGCCAAAGCGATCGAAGATCACGCTAAGCTCGTGGCCTCGGTCACCTCAACCACCCAGCCGTTCATCGTCACCGTGCCAACCAGTACCAGCACCTCACTCACCATGGTCTTGCCGGTTTCAAGCGCTTCGTCATCCGGTTCGACTCTTCTCGCCAATCTCATTGCGACGACCACGACCACGCCCGGTGGTGTCAGCCAAGTGTTGCCAGAAATCGTCGACCGCGTGAAAGACGCCACCAAGCAAGCCTTCGATCAACAAAAAATTCAAGACCTCGGCGTCACTTCATCCACGGCCAGCACCGATCCCAATGTTGTTCCGACGACGGCGGCCACCGGTACGGCACCAGCTGTCACTCCTGCCAAGGTCACTGACGGCGCTCCGCAAGCAGGCTCAAGTGCCGCAACCGGGACGACGCCAACGCCAAACAGTACGAGCGATCCAACCAAAAAGTAGGCGCGCATGCCTCGCTACCAGGGTGTCTCATCATCGATGGGTCATCCTGACGGGCGGGGGATGGATGGAATGTTTCAGGGTTCTGCAGAGAACTTGGGATATCTTCTCCACACCACGCGCCCGCTCGTTTCAATCCTCGCCAACGTTTTCCAATCAAGGTCGATCTTGTTAGCGCTTGCTAGCAGGGGGAAAACGAAACTTATCCAACTGAACGCATAAACTGTGATTGTAGATTCTCTAAGGGATCTCCAATTGCGTCAATCTACCCGTCTAACGGGTTTCTATGGTCAAATCATTCAAGAAAGTTTTCTCCACCTTCGTCTCCCTGACGACCATTGCTTGGTCTGTGGGTGCTGGGACGCTCGCCCTTCCAGGCGTCGCTTCAGCTGCCACTCTCTCGGCGGGTGATCTTATCAAGGCGTCCGGCCCAGCTGTGTATTTCTACGCAGCCGACGGCAAGCGCTACGTGTTCCCAAATGAAAAGACCTACTGGTCTTGGTTCCAAAACTTCGGTGCAGTCAAGATGATCTCTGACACCGACTTGGCAGCAATCACCATCGGCGGCAACGTCGTGGAACGTGCTGGTACCAAGCTCGTCAAGATCACAACTGATCCAAAGGTGTATGCCGTCACAAACTACGGTGTCCTCCACTGGATTCAATCTGAAGCCATCGCTATGGCACTCTACGGCTCCAACTGGGCCCAACGTGTCATCGATGTCCCAGATGCCTTCTTCACCAACTACTCGGTGGGTTCATCGGTTTCAACCAATGTCCACCCAGATGGTACTCTCATCAAGTATGCCGGCGACGCCACGATCTATGTCGTGATGAACGGTGCCAAGCGCAAATTTGCGTCTGACGCTGCTTTTGCCGCCAACGGTTTCAACATGAACGATGTCATCACGACCACCATTGTCTACGGCAACGGTGCTGACGTGACTGGCCGCGAATCCGTGTTGGCCGATGTCGTGAGCGCTTCCTCGACCCCGGTCGGTGGTAGCCTTACGGTCTCGCTCGCTTCAGACACCCCAGCTGGCCAAACGGTCACCAACAACGCTTCTTCACAGAAGCTCGTCAAGGTGAACTTGATGGCTGGTTCTGCGGATGCCATGGTGACCGGGATGCGCTTTATGCGCGCTGGCGTGGGTGCGACGTCCGACTTCTCGAACGTCTACCTGTATGATGGCGACGGTAACCGTTTGACGACGGGCCGCACCATCAACACCACGACCAATATTGTTGAATTCAACAGCTTGTCCCTCACGGTCCCTGCTGGCATGACGAAGTCCGTCTACGTGTACGGCGACTTCTCAGGTCCTTCATCGACCGGTGGTGAACACTCATTCCAACTCACGGACGCCGCTTCGGTGGTTGTGACTGGCAATGGCACCGTTTCTGGGAACTTCCCAGTCCGCGGTAACGTGTTTGTCGTTGGTACCACGGCTTCGGCTCGTGTCGACCTCCAAAAGGGCATTCTCCCAGCTAACCCAAATATCGGTGCCAAGAACGTCGAGATCTCGAACTTCAAGATCACGGCCAACACCAACGATATTGAGGTGAACCAAGTGACGTTGTACCAAGCCGGTTCGGTCACGAACTCGGACTTGACCAACTTCCAGCTCATGCAGGGCGCGACGGTTGTTGCGACGGCGGCCGCTGTCAGCAACAATGGTCACATTGTGCTCAAGTTCGCGACGCCTTATGTCATCGGCAACGGGACGACCAAAGTCTTCTCCTTGCACGCTGATGTGGCTGGCCGCGCTGGTCGCACGATCCGCACCTACGTCGAATATACGACGGATGTGTCAGCTATTGACAAAAAGTTCAACTCGGGCGCTTCGATCTGTATCAATACCTCGTCCCCATGTTCCGGTTCTTCCGCGAACTTTGACGGCACGAGCTCAAACTACATCGAAGTCACCACCCAAGGTGGTCAATTGACGAACGCCTTCAACGGCCCAGCCACGACCAATGTCGCCAAGGGTCAGTTGTCCGTTCCTCTCTACAAGTTCTCACTCACCAGCCCAGACAACACCCTTGAAATCAAGAAGGTGGTGTTCACGGTTGCCAAAACGGCCGGCTCGCTCGGTACGTGTGCAGTGATCGGTACCTCCGGTACTCACTACTTCCGCTCGCTCAAGATTAAGAATCTTGACACGGGTGTGACGGTCATGGGTCCTCAAGAGATGACCGGTGCCAACGCAGTCACCACGGCCACGTTGACCTACAATGATTCGTTCAACATCACGGCTGGTCAAACACTCAACCTCGCCCTTGTCGCGGACCTCTCCAACTCGGAAGACTCCCCAGACACGTACTTGGACGGTGCTTGTGCCTACCAAGCTAGCTTCACCGCCTTCGGCGCCAACGACGTTCGCGTCGTGAGCACGGGTGAATTCCTCGACATCACAAAGATCGTTCCAAACACCTCGGTGACTGGTAACGCTTTGACCGTCAAGGCTTCATCGCTCGGCATTTCGCTCTCCTCGAGCCCAGTGTCCGGCACCCTCGTGAAGAAGCAACAAAATGTTGCGATCGCTGGTTTGAGCCTCACGGCTTCAGCCCAGTCTGACATCACCCTCACCAACCTCACCCTCGCTGGTCAGGCCGCTCTTGCGACTTCTGGCTGCGCGTTTGGTGCTGGTTCGTGTGCTGCTGCGAACTTCGCACAACGCGTGACGTCTCTCGCCCTCTACGACGGTGTGACCCAGGTCGGCCAAGCCAAGGCACCTGACACAACGAGCGGTAAGGCGCAGATCACCAACATGAACCTCGTGATTCCAAAGGGTACCACCAAGAACTTGACGGTCATGGCTTCGTTCTCATCGAGCGCTTCCACCACCTCACCGTTCGACAAGGTAGCCGTTGGTATCGCCGCCGCTGCTGATGCCCAGGTCCAAGACCAGGACTCCAACACGGTGACCCCAGCAATTGACGCCGCTGTGACTGGCCAGGCAACTGGTGCGGCTCCTTCGGTCGTTCAAACGATTCGCAACAGTGGTACCGTTACGTTCCAAGCTGACTCGCACCCAGTGTCCAACATTGTGGTCGGCGGCAAGGGCGTGTGGGTGCCAATGGCGCAATATAAAGCGACAGCCCAATACGAAGATGTGTTGATTGACCGCATTGCGGTGAATGCCTCATCGACGGCTGGTTTGTTCGCTGATAACGCTGACTTCATCTCGGTGGCCATTGCCTCCAACAGTGTCGTCAAGGGTTCAAATACCTTCTCATCCGGTGCCACTGGTACCAAGGATATCGACTTGGGTGCGAACCCAATCACGGTTCCTAAGGGTGGTCAGGTGACCTTCCAAATCTGGGGTATGATGAATGGCACCACGCCTTCCTCGACTGCCTCTGGTGCTACAACTGGTGTTGCCCGCTCGGGTCATGCTCCAGCTGTCGGTATCCAATCAGGCTTGACGACGGTTGAATGGGATGCCAACTACACATCGAACCTCAACATTCGCTCGACTGGTGCTGCCTCTGGTGAACGCGTTTACGCGGCCGCCGCTGGTCTCTCCAATGGTAACTCGATGATCCTTCGCAAGACGCAGCCAATCGTGACGAAGCAAGCGCTCTCGTCCGCGACTTTGACCAGCGGTAACAAGGACCTCTTCGCGTTCCAAGTCGCTGCCGACACCATGAGTGACGGCGCGGGTCACGCGATTGCCGGTTCCTTGAACTGGAAGCAAATTATCTTCCAGTACTCCAAGACTGGTTCCACTTCGCTCGCTAACTTCCGTTTGCGCTTAGGCGGAAACGACGAAGATATCGCGAAGTACTCGGTTACGTCCGACGCGGGCGTCGACCTCCAAGCCGGTACCCTCGCTGCAGCCTCAACGACCGGTTACGTGATCGTGTCGTACAAACCAGGCTATGAAGCGAACGTGACTGGTTCTGGGAACGTGTATACCTTGTATGCCTCGGTGACCACCGCCGCGAGCCAGAACGTGACCTTCTCGTTCTACCGCGACGCTTCGGCGCCAAAGGTGACTGGGTATCTCTCGAACGGTACGGTCGGTATTGTGACGACGGCGAATGCTAGCGTGTTCAACATCAACACGGGCTCCGCTGCTCAACAGATTGCCACGGGCGCTCCTTCGGCAACTGCTCACTATGTCGGCTCGTTCGTGTGGTCCGATAACTCGGAAAACCCACACTCAAACGCTTTGGGCACTGCTGGTGGTTCGATGGACTGGACGAACGACGTCTATGTCCAAGACCTCACCCAGTCTCAGACCTTGAGCATCTAAGATCCGCTTTGACTTCGGTCAAAACGCTTCGCAGAACCAAACCCCCGGCTCACGCTGGGGGTTTTGGTTTATGTGCTATCCTATGGCCACTATGAAACGCCAATCTGTCATCACCTGGCTCAAGGTCATCACCTCGCTTGGAATCTACGGTGGTTTACTCATGCCGATGGTATTTCTGCCATCCGTCATCTTCCCATTCGTCTTTTCAAAATTAATCGCCCTCCAAATTCTCATCGGTCTGACTTTTCCTGCCTATGTCGGTTTGGCTATTCTCGAGCCAAGCTATCGTCCACGCTTGAAGCCGGTGTATTTTGCCTTGCTGGCCTTTTTAACCGCCATTGGGATTTCCGTCATCTTCGCCGCCGATCCATCCCGCGCCTGGTGGGGCAATCAAGAACGCATGAACGGTTTGTTTACCGTGCTGCATTTTTTTGCTTGGCTGGTCATGGCCACCGCCGTGTTAAAAACCTGGGATCAGTGGAAAAAACTTTTAGGTTTTCAAATTGTCGTTTCCGTTTTGATGGCGATTGTCGCTTTATTGCAACTTCCTTTTCCAAAATTATTGCTCTTCCCAGCCGGTCCTCGCGTTGGTGGACTGTTGGACAATCCCATTTACATGGCCGGCTATCAGATTTTTAGTTTCTTTTTCATCGCCTTGTTATGGCTAAAAACCAAGTCCAATCAAGTGCGTGCCTCGCTCGCCGCCGCCTTGCTCATTGATTTTGGCGCTTTCCTCGCCGCTCAGTCGCGTGGTGCCTTACTGGGTCTGGCTGTCGGTGTCTTTGTATTTGGTTTTATGTGGGTCGTGCTCGGCAAAAGCAAAAAAGCAAAATACAGCGCCGTTGCCGCCATGCTCGTCTTTTTTCTGTCCTACGGCGCCATCTATGCCGCCCGCGATACCCAAGTCATCCGCAACTCGCCCCTCGCTCGCTTAACCAATTTGACCCAAACAACCGCCACCCGCTTCATCGCTTGGGACATTGCCTGGCAAGGTTTCATCGAACGTCCGCTCACTGGCTGGGGTTTCGACAATTTCCACATCCTCTTCAATCTCAAATACAATCCCGCCTCGCTCGAATACGGCTATTACGAAACCTGGTTTGATCGCGCGCACAATACCTTGATGGATACCTTATCCATGACCGGCCTCTTTGGCATGCTGACCTATCTAGGTCTGTGGATTACCTTGATCTACAGCGTTGTCACGGCCTATCGCAAAAAATATCTCGACGCCAGTTTCGCCAGCGTGCTCATCGCCCTCCCGGTCGCGTACTTTGTACAAAACCTATTCGTCTTCGACCAACCCGCCGGCTTCACCATGAGCTACCTGATGTTCGCGCTCATCATCTGCGCCACCACCGGTGAATTTATTGGCGAGAAGGATCCTGCCGCCAAAACAGAATCCAAAAATTCCAACTCACCAACCACCGCCTTGCTTAGCTTTGGCGTCCTACAAATCTTGGCCCTGATCGTGGTCTATCGCACCTCGATCTTGCCCTTCAAAGCCTCGCAAATCTCCATTGACTCAAATAACGCCTTCGCCTCGGGCAATCTTGATCAATCATTTGATCTCGCACAACAAGCAGCAGCCATCCCAACGCCATATCGCGATGAGCAAACGTTCTTGCAAAGTCGCAACTTGATCTCCTTAGCCCAATCCGGACAAATGGCCACACGCTTTCCGCGTTGGCGCGAATGGCATGACCTCGTGCAAAAAATCACCCAAGAACATTTGGTTGATCACCTGAACAATACGCATCCGCATTTCATCTACGCTAACTTTCTCCAGGCCTTTAGCTCCTTTGTGCCCGAAGACCGCGCCTTGGCTGAAGCTGAATATATAAAAGCCGTCGCGACCAGTCCCAAACGTCAACAGCTTTTATTCAGTCTCGGTCGTTTCTATCTCGAAGATGGACGCAAGCAAGAAGCGCTCGATCAATTTCAAATCGCCGCCGATGCCGACCCGCAAGTTGGTGAAAGTCTGTGGTACTTGGGTTTAACCGAAATGTTCGACCTGGGTAAAACCCCCGAGGGTTCCAAAAACATGATTGCCGCCTTCAGCGCCAAAGCCCCGTATATCTTAAAAGATGTTCGCGAAGCCACCGCTCTCGCCATTGCCTATCAAGTCACTGGTGACAAAGCCGGCTTGCTCGCCTTGATCGCCAAATTACCCGACATGGCACCCGGCATCGGCGCCAACTATATCGATATCTCTCGCGCAGCAGAAGCCTTGGGCTTGATCGAGCAACGCAATCTCATCCTCGGTGCCATCACCCATGCCGATCCCACCTTGGCCGCCCGTTTTGCTCCTTTGCAAAATGGCAGTGCCACCAGCATCGACGCCAGTCTGCGCCTCACCGCCAATCTCGCGAGCTCAACGCCAGCCGTGGTCACATCGACCGCGCCGGTGTCTTCAACTCCAGTCGCCACCAGTAGTCCCGCTGGTTCGGGCCCTCGAGCTCGCTAGTCGCGTCGCTCCAAAGCCGCGCGCTGCGCCGCATAAGTAACGCTCCAACGAAAGCGCCGCTCCACGGCGCTTTTCGCCTGTGCACCCAACTCGGCTCGTAACCGTGTATCGTCATGCATCACGGTCATCGCATGCTCCAACGCGGCTGCATCTTGCGCGGGGACGATCACACCATTACGCAGCCCATCTTCTTCGAACATCCACCGCTGCGCTCCCACATCGGTCGCAATACACGGCAAGCCACTCGCCATCGCCTCTAACAATGCCCACGGCATCCCTTCTTTGCGCGAAGGCAAAACAAAGGCATCAAACGCGTGATACACTTGCGCCGCATCCGCTCGTTCGCCCGTCAAAATAATTCTCGTTGCATTCTTCAAACGCTCGCGTTTTTTCTTCAGCATTTCAAGCTCCGGACCACCACCAACGATAACGCCTACCGCGGCTGGATTTTTCTCGAGGACATTCTCGAGCACATCAAGATAGGGGAGCAGTCCTTTTGTTGCATAGGCATTGGCCACCGTCCCAAACACAAAGGCGTTCTCGGTAATTCCCAATACCTTGCGCGCTGCTGCTCGCGAAAAAAGTCCGGCGCTAAAGTGTTCGACATCAAGTCCATTAGGAATCGTCACCAGTTGATGGCGTGGCAAAATACCAAACAGTTGCGCCAAGCTCTCATCGCCCGGATGCACCGTCACAATCACATCTTTATATTGCGCACTCCATTGTTCCATCAAGCGATACAACTGACGTTTCCATTTCGCAATTGGCTCAAGAAACGACCACCCCCCAATCCGATACACCGTCCATGGTCGCGCCGCTTTGTCAGCTTGTGTCGCCGCCGCAATCGCACCGAGCACGCCCATCTTTGAGCTATTCAAATGCACGGCATCCGGTTTGAACTCGGCAATAAGTTTTTGCAATTCACCAAGCGCTTGCCAATCCGCCAACAAGTGAATCTCACGTGTCATCTTTGCGAGCTGCTTAGTCGGCACACCAGCCTTCGCCGCCTCATCAAATAACCGCCCCTCGCCACCAGCCGCCAGCAATACCTCACAACCGTCCTTCATCAGGTCGGTTGCAAAGTGAACTAAAAACGATTGCACCCCACCCCACTCGGCTTGGGTGACGAGCAACAGGACGCGCTTGGCGGTTAGCATACAATATGGATAACATACGTCCCATACATCGTCCAATTTTATTTTTGGTAGGGGAGTGATTTATCACGCCCCTCGAACCGATGTACTCGAACTCGAATTTGGGTTGGTGTATTCGAATTCGAACTGATATATGATTGATGTGTCAGTCCGTCGGGCGCAATAAATTGCGCCCCTACGAATATTTATGTGCGGTATCGCCGGCTTGGTTACCACCAATAATGCCCCCGTAAACGAGGGCCTGCTTCGCGCAATGTCCAATCAGCTGGCCCACCGTGGCCCTGACGGCGAAGGCCTCTGGCTTGCTCCCGGTGTGGGCTTGGCGCATCGCCGCCTGGCCATCATCGACATTAGCTCGGCCGGCGCCCAACCCATGGCCTGCGTCTCGGGTCGTTTCCATATCACCTTCAACGGCGAGATTTATAATTTCAAACAACTCCGCTCAGAGCTCGAAGCCCTCGGCGCAACTTTTCGCACCCATTCAGACACCGAAGTTATTCTCGAAGGCTATCGCCTGTGGCAACTCGATATTTTAAAAAAACTGCGTGGCATGTTCGCGCTCGCCATCTGGGATGAAGAAAAAAAAGAACTCATACTCGCGCGCGATAAAATTGGCAAGAAGCCACTCTTCATCACGCCAACCCCTGATGGCCTGGCTTTCGCTTCAGAAATAAAAGCCCTTGCCGCCATCAAAAAACTCCAACCCGCTTGGGACGCCGTCCGTCTCTTCCTCGGTCTGCAATACGTGCCCACGCCGCGCACCGGTTTTAAAGATGTCATGCAACTCGAACCCGGCTCATTTGGCCTGTGGAAAAACGGCGATTGGAAAATACAAAAATATCATGGGTTCGATACGAGTGGCGAGTCGCAAGTCGCGAGTGAGTACGATGCGAAAGTAACCGACCTACAGCTTCGATCCTTGCTGGCTGAATCAGTCAAACTCCGCATGCTCGCTTCCGACGTCCCCGTCGGGGCCTTTCTCTCTGGCGGCGTCGACTCGGCGGCTGTCGTCGCCTATGCTTCGCAACATGTCGACCAACTCAACACCTTCACCATGGGTTTTGACGCACCCGGCATGGATGAAAGAACTGAAGCTCGAGAACTCGCCGCGCATTTCAAAACCAATCACCACGAATTTCTCGCCAAGCCAGCGGACTTGCTCGCCTTGATCGACGAACTCGTTGGCCACTACGATGCGCCATATGCCGACTCCTCGGCCTTGCCGCTGTGGTTGCTCGCCAAACAAACATCAAACTCGGTGAAGGTTGTCTTAACGGGCGATGGGGGAGACGAATTATTCGGTGGCTATCGTCGCTACATCGCGTTTCAACGTGCACAAGAAATTGCGCTTTGGCCGGGCGCCGCCTGGATCGGTCACAATATGCGCCGTGTCGGCACCTGGCTGCACGATGCCGACATCGTGCGCATGGGCCGCACCATCGAAACTGTCCGCGCCAATCCATCACGCGCCTACGGCACGCTATTCTGCGGCGCCTATTTTGACAATCACGATCTCAAAAAATATTTCAAACAAGAATTTTTAGAACAAACGCAGGCACAGAATGCCGTAGATTATATATCCGATTTCAACGGTAGGGGCGTATGCCATACGCCCTGTTCGACCGGCATATCGGAGGGCGCATGGCATGCGCCCCTACAACGCGCCATGAACTTTGACCTGCTCTCCTATCTCCCTGACGATCTCAATGTCAAAATGGATCGCGCCACCATGCGCTTTGGGCTTGAAGCACGCGCGCCATTTCTCGACCAAGAGCTGGTTCAATTTGCACTGGGCTTGCCGTTGAAAGAAAAGGTGAATGGTGTTAAGACCAAGCTGGCGTTGAAACGCGCCTTGCGTGGCCTTGTGCCAGACTCGGCCCTCGATCGACCCAAGCGCGGCTTCCAAGTCCCACTGGCCGAATGGTTTCGCGGCCCTCTCGCCCAGCTGGTCGCCGACCGCGTGCTCGATCCCGCTGGTCCACTCGCGCCCATGATCAATCTCGAAGCTGTACAACAACTCGTCGCGGTCAATACCGCTGGCGCTGATCATGGCAATCGTTTGTGGATGTTGCTCGCGCTTTCTTCTTGGCTATCACGATATGGAGTCTAAACTTATTCTCGTCACTGGTGGTGCAGGCTTCGTCGGCACAAAACTCTGCGAACGCTTGATTCAGCTTGGCCATCGCGTGATCTCGCTCGACAATTATTTTACCGGCAGCACGAGCAATCATCTCGCTGGCGTTAGTTATCGCGAAGGACATACGCGTGACATCTCGGCGCTCATTTCTGAAACGCCAGATCTCGTTTTTCATCTTGGCGAGTATTCTCGCGTAGAAAAAAGTTTTGAAGATCCAATCGAACTCATCTGGGATTTGAATATCGCCGGTACCTTCTCGGTTCTTGAATTTTGCCGCCGCAAAAAATCCAAATTGATTTACGCTGGTTCGAGCACAAAATTTGCCGATGGGGGAGAAGGTCGTGGCCAAAGTCCATACGCTTGGTCCAAGTCCTCCAATACCGAACTCGTGAGTAATTATGGCAAATGGTTTGGCCTGAATTTTGTCATCAGCTATTTCTACAACGTGTACGGCAAGGGCGAAATTTCAACTGGTCCCTACGCAACCGTAATCGGTATTTTCAAAGAACTCTACCTTCGTGGTTTACCAATCACCGTTGTCTCGCCTGGTACACAAGTCCGCTGCTTCACCCATGTCTCTGATATCGTTGACGGTCTCATGCGTGTCGCCGAGCATGGAAATGGAGACAGCTACGACATCGGCAATGAGCGTGCATATTCCATTCTCGATCTCGCAAAAATGTTCACCGATGACATCATCATGTTGCCAGAACGCCAAGGTAATCGCATTCAAAGCGCGGTCACACCAACCAAGCTCTACGAGCTCGGATGGAAGCCGCAAGTCACACTCGAACAGCATATCGCGGAGTTCAAACAATCCGTGGCGCAGAACACGGCAACAGAAAAACGCGTTCTCATTTTCTCCACCACCTTTCACCCGATCGAAGGTCCAGCCGAGCGCGCCCTCGTCAAACTCATGCAGGCCTTACCGAGCGTGCACTTTGACGTGATCACCACTTTTACCCAAAAGGGAGGCGACACCTCATTTGCATTGCCCAATGTCTCCATCCACCGCTTGGGCAAAGGTGACCGCCTCGATAAATACCGTCTGATTTTTAGTGGCGTCAAAAAAGCACGCGAGCTCGCAAAAGCGCATACCTATATTTTCACTTGGTCCATCATGGCTAGCTACGCCGCTCTGGCTGGCGTCTTCTTCCGTCGCGAGTCTTCGACGCCGCTCCTCATTACTCTGGCAGATCAGCGTATCGATCGCATTCGCCCCTGGGTACGTTCGATTTTCCGCTTCATCCTCAAGAACGCCGACCAAATTTCAAGCTCCACCATCGAACAAGAACGCGGCATCTCGCGCATCGATCCAAAAATCTCCCTCACCCAAAACAATCGTACCGGTGATGCCTTCGCCAACCAAGTGCGTTTTCTGTATAACAATTGTTTGAAGCAGGGCTAAAGTATGACGACAACAAAACGCGCCATCATTTTCTCCACCGCCTATTTCCCCATGGTCGGCGGTGCCGAAGTTGCCATGAAAGAAGTCACCGACCGCCTGCCCGATTGGGACTTCCATTTGTATTGCGCCAAAATCCAGCCAGGCCTCCCAGCAACCGAAACCATCGGCAATGTCACGGTGCATCGTTGCGGTTTTGGCCATCGCTTCGACAAATTTCTGTTGCCGCTCACCGCCAATCTCAAGCTGCTCACGTCGAAAAACACGGTCATCTGGTCGCTCATGGCCAGCTTCGGTGGCTTCACCGCACTCGTCTATACCTGGTTTCATCCGCGTACCAAACTCCTGCTCACCTTGCAAGAAGGCGACCCACTCGAAC
>JAYVTL010000044.1:0-2426 GCA_043788845.1 Candidatus Uhrbacteria bacterium | reverse complement strand
TAATAATCTTCTCAAGCCAAAACAAATGTTCACCGTCGGCGAACAGCTGCGGCCGCACCAGATGCAAGTTTGGGATCGCGTTGACCTCATCTTGAAGATTTTTCAAAAACACGCCAATACTGCCGAAGCTAAACTCCAAATCAAGCTCGCCGCCTTGCATCACATGGGCCCGCGCATCTTTGGCATGGGCATGGAAATGATGCAACAAAGCGGTGGCATCGGCGGCCGCGGTGGCCAAGGTGAAACCAACACCGAGATGATGAAGCGCCACTTGTTTGAACAAGAAAAAACCATCAAAAAACATCTGGCAGCCGCTTCACAATCGCGTGCCTTGCATCGCGAACGCCGCAAACGTATTGGTTTCAAAACTGCTTCCATCGTCGGCTATACCAATGCCGGCAAATCTTCGCTCTTAAATGCCCTGACCAAAAAAGGCGCCTACGTCGCCAACGCGCTCTTCGCCACCTTAGATACTCGTGTGGCAAAACTGTGGATCCCCGACGCCAACCAACAAGTCTTACTTTCTGACACCATTGGTTTCATCCAAGATCTGCCGCCGCAACTCATTCAAGCCTTTCGTTCCACCCTCGAAGAAACCGTTGATGCGAATTTCCTCCTCCATGTCATCGACGTCAGTGACCCCTTCGTCCATCAAAAAATTGCCGACGTCGAAGCCGTCCTCGCTGCCCTCAAGGTCGCCGACACACCATCAATCTACGTCTTCAATAAAACCGACCTCGCAAAAAAAATCCCCAAAGCTACTCTCATCAAAAAATACAAAAACAAAACCCCAGTCTTCGTGTCGACACGAACCGGTGACGGCCTCACCGAGCTGGTACAAACCATCGCCCGTCACGTAGGGGCGTGATTGATCACGCCCCTCGAACCGATCACGCCCCTCGAACCGATTCGTCCATCCGTCTTTTTGTCGGGCGCAATAAATTGCGCCCCTGCGAGAAATACTGAATACAAAATGAATGAAAAAAGCCCTCCAAGTATTGGAGGGCTTTTAGTCTACCTCTGCTGCTTCGCGAGAAATTCCTGCCCCTTACCGACCGTGGTATTGATCGGCATCCCTTCGGCACACATGGGACAGCGTTCTGCCGGCCATTGCGGCAGCGACACATTCACGAGCGCCTCCAGACGCGGCACGCCCAGCTCCTCAACACGCATACCGCCACGGTTGCACAGCGCAGCCAGCGCCACGATCTCGCCGCCCACCCGGCGCACCGCCGACATTGCATTCATGATCGACTGACCAGTATTGATCACGTCCTCGACCATCAACACCCGCTTGCCCGGCACAATGTCCTGATAGCCACGGCGCACCTCATAGCCTCCATGGCCATTCTTGTCGGCAAATGCCGAGACGATGTCGCGACCCGTAATCTGCGACAAGGTGTACCCGACCCATTGGGCCACGATCACCCCGCCCATCGCTGGCCCCAGCACCACATCGATCGTGTCATGCCTAAACCGCTCCGCGATCTCGGCGCATAGCAAGATCAGCTTTTGGCGATCCATGAACACACGATCCTTGTTCACATAATCGCGCCCATGATTGCCGGACGCATAGACCACATGACTCCCCGTGATAATCGACTGGGTTGAACGAAACGCGTCTGCGATTTCACCTTGTGACAACAACATTGCAACCTCCAAAGAGTGAGAGAAAAAAAGAACCGTCCCGAGCTTCTCACTCTTCTCGCCTTAACGCAACATTTCTTCGGGTGTGGTATGTGCAAAACCAAGTAATAAGTCATTGACCTCACTCGCCGAAGTCACATTCGCTCCAAACGAAAAGGTTTGAAAAAATGCATCGGTCAAAGTTTCAACTCGCATACCGGCCACCGGCGCCACATTTACCAGCTTGCGCAGCACATGACTCTTTGTCACCGCATAGACTGAAGGTTGCGACAAAAATTTCACTGCACTGCTCCCTGGCTTCACCGCCAATTGCGCTCCCATCGGCATACTTGCCAAGTAGGGAAGTGAAATGGTTTGAATTTTTTCGCCCACATACCAACTGGCAAAGGCCGCATCACTTTGAAACCCATGGCGCTTCAGATCTTGCCCTACATAATATGTGGCATCGCAATGCGCTCCGTGTTCGCCATTTGGACAATATAATTTCACATACATGCCTGCCGCCAAACCTGGCGCCAAACGCATCCCATCTAATTTCAAATCCGCTGGCACGTCGGTCATCACCGCCGATACAGGTCCAAGCGCATCATTCCCCGCGGCATCCGTACAGTGCACGCTCACAAAACGCGTCTCGGCTGAAGCCACGGTATACGGCAAACTCGCCACACCATTACTCACCTTCATCACCCCTTGATCCTGCTCATTCACGAATAAGTGACACAGCGGCATCGTCCCACTGTCATCCTTCACCATGGCCGTAAAGGTCACATATTGGTTCA
>JAYVTL010000043.1:0-3188 GCA_043788845.1 Candidatus Uhrbacteria bacterium | reverse complement strand
CGTCGCCGATGTATTTGTCGAGTACACCTTCATGCTTGAAGACGAGGTCAGTCATGCGCGAGAGATAGGTATTGAGGATGCCGACCAAGTGGTCTGGGGTCATGCCTTCTGAAATGGTGGTAAAGCCGCGGATATCGGAGAAGAGGACGGACATGGTGCGACGATCGCCGCCGAGCTTGAGCTTGCTTTGATCTTGCATGATGTGATCAACAACGGATGGCGACACATAACGCGAAAAGGCACTCTTGAGTTCGCGGCGGATGCGATCGGCATTGCGACGACGTTCGATAGTGACGGCGGCGTAGGAGAAAACGATGGAAAAAGTTGGCCAGATGAGTTCGGCGATATAGCCTTTTTCGAAGGCGAAGAGACTCAAGAAGGCCACGCCGATCCACAGAATGATGGTGAGCGGTAAATTGAAACGTAGACGAAAGGCGGCGACCAAGAGGCCGATCAGCAAACCAAGGAGGATGAGCAAAAGTGCGGTGGCGAAGCGTGGCACGGGTTGCAACCAATGACGACCGGCGATGGTGTCATAGGTGGAGGCGTGGATTTCGACGCCGGACATGGGCACGCCACCGGAGGTTGGAACGAGCAAGCTATCGTGGAGATCAGACGCCGTGGAACCGACGAAGACCACGCCGTTTTTGATGCGAGATAGATCAGCAGTGCCGTGAACCACGTCAGCGGCAGGGATCATGGTGAAATTCGCAAACGGTGCACCAGCAAAATCAACCAGCAGTTGATCATAGGCATCGAGTGGTGCTTCTTTGAGGCGAGAATTGGTGCCGGCCAAACGTGCGATCTCGGCGACGAAGGATGGGACAACGGAGTTGTCGGCGGCTGGGGAGTTGGCGGCGAGTGGGACACGACGAACGATGCCGTCGAGGTCGGGCGGGGTATTGCTGTGACCAGTGGCGGCAGCGGCGCCGGCGAAAATTGGGAGCGGAGCGAGTGTTTTTGCTGCGTTGAAGGTGATGCCGGCCGGACCACGTTGGAGTTCGAGCTCGACGGGCAGGACGACCGTTCTCGCCTTTTCAATGGAGGCGGCGAGGGCGCTGTCATTGGTGGCATCTGAGACTTCGGGGAAATTGACGTCGTAGGCGATGACCTTGGCGCCGGCGGCGGCAAGTTTGTCGATGATGGCGGCGTGGATGGAGCGATTCCAAGGCCAGCGACCGAGTTGGGCAATGGAGCCGTCATCGATGGTGATGATGGTGATGGCTGGATCGGTGGCATGACCGATGAAGAGGCGGTCAGAAGCGCGCGCGCTCCAGGAATCAACGGCGCCGGACAAAAAGCCGATGGCCATGACGATACCGACCAAGCCGCCGACCAGGACGGGTTTGCCAAAACTCTTCATATTCATATGTGCCCTATCGTAAACTGATATTCGTTGTAGCGGAAGCCTGTTGGGTTTTGCCCTTGTCGACAAAGGTGGCGGTGATGATGACTTCGCCCGAAACATCGGGATTGGTGGTGAAGAGATTCCGGACGAAAAAGCCGAGGCGCAAGTTGGAGCTTTCAAATTTTACGCGGGTGGTGACGTCCTTGGTGGAGTCGTCGGAGTAGGTGGCGATGGCGCGATAGGTTTGGGTGCTGCTCGCGACCAGGGGCACGGTGAGTGGCAGAATGCGCAAGGAACGCAAGACGCTGGGCGTGGTGGTGGCGATCATGTTGTCGGCGGTGCTGGTGGTTGAGAGGAAACTCGCCACCGTGGAAGACGTGGTGGTGATGGTGGAGGTTGGTGGTGCGATGGCGGTTGCTAAACGTACGCGTAAATCATCATGATGACCTTGCAAGACCAACTGTTTCGCCTCGAGAACGGCGATGAGTTGGGCGTCTTTGACATCGGTCAGGCGGTGGCGGCTTTGGTCGAGGCCTTGCTTCGCAGCTTCGAGTTCGTTGCCAGCTTCGTCGAGTGAGGCGGCGTCGATCATGGCAGCGGCTTCATCGAGTTGGAGGCTGATGATGGCGAGTTGGGCAAAGCTTTGCGAAGCCGCGTCGGGAGCAGAGAGTTTTTGACTGAGGTCTTCGATGCGTTGCTTGAGGCGATAGCAGGAAGCTGATGGACCGATGGCGAGCAAGCGTGGGAAGAGGCTGGGGAGTTCGGTTTGGAGGGCGTCGTGGTAGGCAGCTCCCCCATCGTTGCGGATGCGGGCGTTCATTTCTTCTTCGAGAGCGCTGGCTGCTTCAAGAGCGGCGCCGTCATGGCCATTACTACACCAGTCGAGTAAGCCGACGTAGCGGCGCACGGTATAGGCAGCGAACCGTTGTGGCGCGCGGCTTGGCGAGAGCGCGAGATGGAGAGATTCAGCAAGACGCGTCAGTGCCTCGCCGATCGTTTGGGGTTGTGCGGGTTTGAGTCCATCGAGATACGCATGACGTGCATCTAATACATCTTTTACGAATTGTTGATCTTGGTGGCCGGTGGTATGAGGCACGTCGGGGTTTGGTTTGGTGCGGGTATGAGCCAGGCTGCTACCTAAAACCAAACCAAGACCATCGTTCACGATGATGTCGCCGCCTTGGCTGGGACGAACGTAGGCAGAGCCGCGAGTCACAAAAATGGTGGTGGCGGTGGGCGAGGTGGAAAATTCGAGTCCAGCACCAAAGCTCGACACATCAACACCGGCGGCGTGTAGACGCAGTTGATCTTGGTTGTGGAGAGGAACGTCTTGGATGCGGAGCTGGCCATTCTCGAGCGAAAGAGTGAGACGAAGGGAGCCATCGGGTTGAGGAGCGAGTTCAGTGATGGTGAGCGCGCTATTGGGGGCGAGGCGGAGTTGGGCGCGGTCGGCGAAACGGACGATGAGGGCTTCGCCCATGGTGCGCAAAGTGTCGCCGGATTTTACTTCTTTGGTGACGCTGGAGTTTTCTTGCGCTTGGGTGAAGGTCGGGGTGGCGCGATCTGGGACCGAACCGAGGGACCAAAAAGACCAAGCTGCAAATAGGCAGGCGGCGAACAAGATGACCAACATGCAAAACCGTTTCATGCGAGAATTGTGAGGCAGCATAGCATGGTGTTTCCATTGACAGAATGGGCGTTTTGCGATATTCTCCGCGAGCTTGGGCCGGACAGATGGCTGCCTCGATGCAAATCGGGGAGGAAAGTCCGAACACCTGCCCCGATGCAAGTCGGGGTGTCGCGAGAGCCGTTAACGACGGCCAGGTATATCCAAGCCTAG
>JAYVTL010000042.1:0-4587 GCA_043788845.1 Candidatus Uhrbacteria bacterium | reverse complement strand
CTCAGCACGCACGCGAGGGGAATTTCATTTTTGAGTGGAGACATTTTCTCCGGGCTCGCGTCAGGGTCGGGGGGCCGACACTCACGCGAACCGGCGACTATTTCGCCATGGCATAGGCCTTCGCAGTTGGGTTGACGTAGACGATTTCATTGGTCTGCGAAAATCCCAGTTGACTGGCACGATCGCTCAAATTTTTGAGCGAGGATAAGCCGATGGTTTTGTCTTGAAGCATTTGCGCTTCGGTTTTTAAGCTTTCAACGTGTTTTTCGACGGTGCGCAAGGCATAGCCTTTTGAGGTTGAGGTATTGACTTGCACCACGTAGAGCAAGGACATGATGACCGTGCCCACCAAAAACGCTGCATTCCATGCCCAAATCCCTTGAGGCAAACGTCGCCCAAGTGGTTGGGGCAAGCAGAGGGTTTCATGTGGACGAACCATAGAGATGGCAAAGGCACGGGACATATTTGTTTTTGTGGGTGGGAGCGCATGGCATGCGCCCTTACTTTTTGTTTTAGTTGCTGACACTTACGTTTTTTCTGCGATACGGAGTTTTGCCGTACGGGCACGCGGGTTGGAACGGGTTTCTTCGTCGCTCGGCACGAGGGGTTTTTTCGTGATGATCGACAACTGGTGTGAGGTTTTGAACGCTTCTTTCACGATGCGATCTTCAATCGAGTGGAAGGCGATGATGGCGAGCCGTCCGTGAGGTGCGAGAATTTTTTCGGCACCGCGGATGAGTTCGCGCAAGGCATCGAGTTCGTCGTTGACGATGATGCGCAGGGCTTGGAAGGTACGTGTTGCTGGATCGATGCGACCCTGTTCGTATCCTTTGCCGACCGAGCCGCGAATAATATTCGCGAGCTGGGTGGTGGTGACAATGGGATGAGCTTTGCGCTCATGCACGATGGCTGCAGCGATTTTGCGCGCGTACTTGTCTTCACCAAATTCCCAAATGATTTTGGAAATCTCGTTTTCGCGCCAAGAATTAACGACTTGGGCGGCGGTTAAACCATCGTCATTCGCCAAAGGGCCGAGCCGCATGTCGAGCGCGCCTTCGAGCTGGAAGGATAAGCCGACATTGGGATTGGCCAATTCATCGCTCGAAAAGCCGAGGTCAGCGAGGATACCGTCAACCTGACGGATATCGCGTTGCTCAAGCTCATGCGCGAGATGGCGAAAGTTTGCTTCAATCCCCTGCCAGCGTGAGCCAGCGGAGGCGAAACGGTCTTGGGCTCGACCGAGGGCGCCAGGATCGACATCAAAAGAAATGACGTGGCCGTTTGGTGCGCTACGTTCGAGCAAAGCGGCGGTGTGCGTGCCCCCACCAAGCGTCGCATCCACATAGATGCCGCCGGGGCGAGGCGCAAGCGCGTCGATCGCTTCGTGTGGAAGGACCGCGATGTGAGTGGACTCGCTCATATGACGGAACCAAGGCGTTCAGCAATATCATTGCCGGCGGCTTCGGTCTTTTCTGCATAGACTTTCCAGGCATCTTCATCCCAGATTTCTAAGCGGTCATACAAACCCGTGACCACCACATTTTTGGCGAGACTCGCATATCCGCGAAGATATTCGGGAATCACCAGGCGTCCGGACTTGTCGAGCTCAACATCCATTGCCCCCGCAAGCATGAGGCGGGCGAATGCACGTGTGTCCGATTGTCCGAGCGGGAGGGCTGAAATTTTTGTTGCGAGTTTTTCCCATTCCGTTTTGGGATAGAGAAATAACGCTTTATCCAAGCCACGGGTCACTACAGCACCTTCTGCTAGAGCAACACGAAACTTGACCGGGATGGCAAGACGGCCTTTCTCATCGAGCGTATGGTGAAATTCTCCGATGAACATTGGTGTCTTGTTTTCCCACTTTCCCCCACCGAAACCCATTCTATGCCACTTGGTGCCTAGGGTCAAAGGTTTACCCTGTGGATAAGTTATGCTAGGCTCTGGCAACGGAGGTGAACATGTCCTTTCAAGCCAGAGGCAGTAGTGGTCTCAAAGCAAAAATTCACAGCGCATCCTATACCCCGCCGACCGGCAGCTTGAGCAAGGTGGCGTTCAGGCATGGGACCGAACGCTACCTCGAAATTGTCATTCAGGAGTTGGAGCCGCCCAAAATGCGCTTGGTGCTGTGGCACCCTGATACAGCGGAACAAGAATTTCGGATTCAGTTTAAGGATCCGGCGCCGCGCGAGGCGATACCCGCCGCCAGTCATATCAGCTTCAAGGAGCTGCTCAATGGAGATATGCCTTGCGGAGCTTCACTCTTGCAAATCGTCTCGCAACGATTGGCACTCATCTTGGCGAACCGTATCACGGTGACGCTCAAAAACCTCGGTAACGAAGGCATCGAGATCGGGATCGGGGTGAATGTGGCACATAGCGATATCAGCAAAGACTTTCGCCGACTGACGCCGGTGCTCTACCACTCCTCGGTGCTCGAGAAATACATCGAGATGTCGGGACGGCGCTCGCTGATGCCACCGCCCCCATCTTCAAGACCTCCGCATCGCGCGTAGGTTACTCAAAAGCCCGGACAAAACTTGTCGGGCTTTTTATATTCGTTTATTTCTCGCGCAGTCGACGAGCTCTTACTTGGCGGTGGTAGGTAATGGCGAAACGGTGAGCTTCGTCGCGCACGCGGACGAGGAGTGGTAAATAGGTTTGGTACGTTTGGAGTTTTTCGGGATCGGTTTCGCGGGTGATGATGTCGTCGCGATCTCGGTCGGGGCCTTTGGCTAGGCCGACGATGGGGATGTCTAGCTTGTATTCGTCGTGGACCACGGCGATTGCCGCATTGACTTGCGGCCAACCGCCGTCAATTAAGATGACGTCGGGTTTGCGCCAGTCATTGCGCAGGCGACGGCGCAAGGTTTCCATCATACTTAAGACATCATTACTCCCCTCGCCATGTTGAATGCGAAATTTGCGGTATTCACTTTTGGCCGCGGCGCCATGTTCAAACACAACCATGGAGGCGACCATGGAAGTGCCGGATACATGCGAGATGTCATAGCCTTCGATGCGACCAAATACGTTGACTGGTAGTTTTGGAATGTTTTGCGTTTCATAATCGTCAGTCTCGCGTTTGATGATGGCGATGTCTTGAATATGTTCGAGCGCAAATACTTTATTACGCATGACGGCAGCCGCTTCAAATTTTTTCTCTTTGGCGAAGGTGGTCATCTGCTTGCGGTATGCTTTCACCAAATCACTTTTCTTGCCTTCGAAGAAGCGTATGAGATCGCGAATAATTTTTGCATACTCCGTCTTACTGACCGCACCGATGCAAACTCCCGGGCATTGTTTGATGTGATAATAAAAACAGGCGCGTTTTTGACCGGGCTGGCAACTTGACCACGAGATGATGCTACGCACCAGGTCAAGCGCGGCGCGCAATGAGCGACCCGAGGTATACGGACCAAAAACTGCTTTGTAAATTTTATAGGCGTCATCGGGCAAATCGGTGCCGCGGATGAGCAAGGGACGGGGGAAATCTTCATTGGTGATCGCAAGATAGAGAAAACTTTTATTGTCCTTCTCGAGAATATTATAGTAGGGCCAGTGATATTTGATCAGGTTGGCTTCGAGGATCAAGGCTTCGATGGCGGTCGGGACTTGGACATAATCGATGGAGCGGATCTTGCTGACCATCTCTTGAATACGCGCATCATGCGGACGTTGAAAATACGAAGACACGCGACGTTTGAGTGAAGTCGCTTTGCCCACATAGATGATGGTCTTGCTTTCGTCCTTCATCAAATACACACCCGGTGTGTCTGGGAGTTCATTGTTTTTTATTTTGATATTTGGAGGGATCATGCCTGCTCACAATAAAGACCTTGATAGATTGCGTCAATGATGCTTCACTGGCGGCGCAACTTCGACAACTGAAGACTGAATACAGGAGGCCTCCATGGACCTAACAACTTTGAGCAAAGCCAGTGCAGAAACCAAGTTGAGCGATGAACTGATGTCGCGCTTTGGCATGAACCGCCGCGACGCTAATGCGATCGTGGCGCGTGGCGTATTGGGGCTATATCCATATGCAGAAGTGCTTTCGCGACTACAGGAGCTGATGGGAGCGCTGGGGAAAAATCTGGGCGATATCTTTTTGCGCAGTCATTCCAATGCTTTGTTGTTTCCGGTGCAGCGGCTGGGTGCGCATATCATGGCGTTGGTGAATGGAGGAATTCGCTATCACTCGGCCCAAGTCATTCTGGTGGCACAGCCGGAGTTGCTCGAGGTCGAGACCGGGGAACTCAACTGCCGGATGGAGCAATTCGCAAAACTGATTCCCAGCCCTTCGGCGCGGTGTTATTTTCTCAAGTTGCAACCGCGCGCACTCGAAATCTCCAGCGAAAAGTTGGCAGCAAGCGTTGGCCACATCACGTGGGATGACGATGCTGAAGGGTATGCGGCACTGTTGGAACGCGCGTACCCGCTGGCAAAAAAACTGCCGCGTAAAATGAAGCGCTCGGCGAAGTCGGTGCAGGTGGATGCGAACTATGAACTGATCTTGGTGACACTCAAAGCTTGGTGCGAACACGATCAGCTGGCGAAACAGTTGGCAATTGGGTTGACCAATGC
>JAYVTL010000041.1:0-8338 GCA_043788845.1 Candidatus Uhrbacteria bacterium | reverse complement strand
CGATGCTGAACCGTTGGCGCGCAATGGTGACCTATTGGATCCAAACGAGATTAAGCTCGTTCGTTGGGTGCCGTTGATCGACCTGACTCAAGAAAATTGTCATCCGATGGTTTGGCCATATGTGCAGCTGAAGATTGGTCGTGAATTTAGCGAATACTTACTTTCTTTGGAAAAGACCGAGCTGCTCGGTCTTTTTTTGTGGCGCAGCGGTTGTTGGCGAACGACGTGGTATACTCTGAATGTATGTATACCGAAACTTCAAAAGATCTTTTTTTCTTGGTGCTGGCGATTGTTACCGGCGGCGTGGGTGTGTTTGTGTGTTGGGCCATGTATGAAGTGGCGCGCATGTTACATCAAGCCAATCAATTGGTGACGGATACACGCGAAAAAATAGAACGTGTGGAACAAGCTATCGTGAATATCAAGGAGCGCATTGAAAGCTCGGCTAGTTATTTGGGCGTTCTTGCCAAGGGTGGAAAAGCGCTGATGTCACATTTTAATATCATGCAGAATAGTGATGATGACGAGGATGAAGAAGAAGATGAAAAGCCACGCCGTAGACGTCGCTAACATCTATGGAGATTGAGCGCGCGACACCGGCAGTGAAAAAAGAATTAGGTATTTTTTTGACGTATGTTGGAGTGTCGGTAGGGTTTGGTTTTTCGTGTTATGCCATTTTGTATTTTGTGTTCGTGTCCCTGATTTTGCCGGCACTGGGAACAGCGGGTGCCTTGCTGGCTTTTTGGCCGAGTGTGGTATCGGTATTGTTTGTGGTGGAAGCGGCGATTGCCTTTGCGATTTTTCGTCCGCTCAAAACAAAAGCAGTGAGTGGTGGAATTTTATCGGCGTCTTTGGTGTGTATGTTATTGCTGATGGCTTCACCAATTTTGTTTGTTGATGTGGCGGTCCGTTCGTCATTGTTAAATTTGACAGTTTTGTTGCTGGCGCCGTTCATGGGGTTGACGACAGGAGGAGTCTTTGTGAGTCGGCGGGTGGTGGCGAAAAACTAATTGCTAGGTGGTTGCAGCGCTTCGTTTGAGCTTCAAGCCTTGGTAGGGGAGGTAAAAATAGTTGCTACTATGCAAAAACCAGTCTTGTTTGTAAGCTCAGCTTATTATGGACTGGCTTTTAGAACGCATTCAAAAATTTGATCCGTTGTTTCAGTTGATGGTGGTGGTGGCGAGTGCGATTGGGATTTATTTGGCGTATAAAATCGGGGTGCAGCAAAATGAAATAAATCGACGGGCGGTGCAAATTCAGGATTTTGTGGAGGTGTTTGTGTATCCGGCGCAGCTTCAATCAGACGCAAAGGAAGCACCGCGTTTTAATTTGAATGTGGTGAATGTGAGCACGCGGCCGGTGTATTTGAATAGTTATGTGTTGAATGGTCAACGTGAACAGATGGGTGGGGGAGCGTTGCCAAATGTGGGGGACCATTGGTATGCCGTGCCGATCCCGTCCATGGTCCAAGCTTCGGGCACCATGGATTTGAAGATTGAGTTTGAAGATTATTTGGGCCAGCATTTTTCGAGTCATCATACGGGGGTGTATCAGCCAAGTGGGTGGAAAATTATGTCAGAGAAGAGTCAAGTGGTGGGGGAGAAATAGGCAGTTGCTTGTGGGTGGTTTCCCAGTTACGATCGGGTAAAATTAATCCAGATGTATTCGCAGGCCTTGTGCCGTCAGCGAGAAATATCGAGCTATGCCAGAAGAAGTTGCTCAACACGCCAAAAGTCCGTTTATCCACCTGCATGCGCATTCGATGTATTCGTTGCTTGATGCGTTGGGGGATGTTTCAGAGATCGTTGGACATGCGAAGAGTCTTGGATATGACGCGCTTGCGTTGACTGACCATGCGGGGTTGTATGGGGCGATTGAGTTTTATGAGGCGGCGGTGAAGGCGGGGATCAAACCGATTATTGGGGTTGAAGCGAATATTGCTCCGCATGGGCATACCGATAGGCGGCCGCGGATCGATGAGTATGTGACTCACCTGACCATTCTCGCCGAGACGAATGAGGGGTATCAAAATTTATTGCAACTGATCTCGATTTCTTTTTTGGAGGGGTTTTATTATAAAGCGCGGATGGATAAGGCATTGTTGCGCAAATATGGGAAAGGATTGATTGCGTTGTCTGGGTGTTTGAAGGGCGAGATTCCAAAGGCGTGTCAGGGGCATGATATGGAGCGCGCCGAAGCATTGGTGCGTGAGTTCACCGATATTTTTGGTGAGGGGAATTTCTTTTTAGAGTTGGTGTATCATCCAGAGTCGGCTACACAGAATGACGTGAATAATCGGTTGATTGAGTTGTCGGTAAAAACGGGAGCACCGCTTGTGGCGACGCGGGATGTGCATTATTTGCGGACGAGTGATGCCGATGCGCAGGATGCGTTGCAATGCATTCATGATGGCAAGATACTTTCTGATAATAATCGGTATTCAATGTCGGCGATTGATCATTCGATGTCGACGCCAGAGGAAATGGTGGCTGCATTTGTGGATCAGCCAGCAGCGATTTCGAATACGCGTTTGATTGCGGATCGGTGTAATGTGAAATTAGAGCTTGGCGTGAATAAGTTACCGGTCTTTGAAGTGCCAGAAGGAAAAACCGAAGATAGTTATTTACGAGAATTGTGTGTGATTGGTTTGAAAGAGCGGTACGGCGAGCAGCCGTCGAAAGAAGCGATGGAGCGGTTTGAGTTTGAGCTGGCGACGATTTTTCGCATGGGTTTTTCTGCGTACTTTTTGATTGTGCAGGACTATGTGAATTGGGCCAAGAATCATGGAGTGATTGTGGGTCCGGGCCGTGGGTCAGCGGCGGGTTCGATTATTGCGTATGCACTGAAGATTACCAATCTTGATCCATTGCAATATGGATTGCTGTTTGAGCGTTTTTTGAATCCTGACCGTATCTCCATGCCGGATGTGGATATGGACTTTGATGATGTTAAACGTAAAGATGTCATTCAGTATGTCTCGGAAAAGTACGGACATGACCGCGTGGCGGGGATTATTACGTTTGGAACCATGGCGGCTCGGGCTGCGGTGCGAGATGTGGGTCGTGTGTTGGGCATGACGTTTCAGGAGGTGGATCAGGTGGCAAAGGTGATCCCGCCGCCGGTGCAGGGGAAACATATCCCACTTGCGCAATCGATCAAGGAGGCGCCAGACTTGAGGCGGTTATACGAGACGGATGGGCGGGTGAAGCAGCTGATTGATCTCGCCATCAAATTAGAAGGAACAACGCGGCATGCTTCGCAACATGCGTGTGGCATTGTGATTGCGCCGCGGCCATTAGTGGAATATGCACCGTTGCAAAAGGCGCAAGGTGGTGATGTGGAACAAGTGATTCAATATTCGTTGCATTCGACCGAAGTCGCGGGTTTGCTGAAGATGGACTTTCTTGGATTGTCCAACTTGACCGTGATTCGTGAGTGTATCGACATTATGCAGGCGGTGCATGGTGTCACCGTTGATATCGACAATATTCCGCTTGATGATGCCAAGACATATGAATTGCTTGGCCAGGCGAAAACGACGGGAGTGTTTCAATTGGAATCGGATGGGATGAAGCGGTATATCAAGGATTTGAAGCCGACCAATATTGAAGATATTATCGCCATGGTGGCTTTGTATCGGCCGGGTCCGATGCAATTTATTGAGTCGTTTATTGATCGCAAGCATGGACGCGAAAAGATTTCATACATGCATCCTTTGCTTGAGAATGCACTCGGCAATACCTATGGGATTCCGGTATATCAGGAACAAGTCATGCAAGTGTCAAAAGACATGGCAGGTTTCACCGGTGGTGAGGCCGATACATTGCGCAAAGCGATGGGAAAAAAGATCGCCAAGTTGATGGCAGAGATGCGCGAGAAATTTGTCGAAGGATCGATGAAGAATGGCGTGACACGTGATACTGCGCAACAGATTTTTCAGCAGTTTGAAGAATTTGCTGCGTATGGGTTTAATAAATCGCATGCGGCATGTTATGCGATGATTGCCTATCAGACGGCGTATTTGAAAGCGTATTGGCCAGAATGTTTTATGGCGGCGCTGATGAATTCTGATTCTGGGAATATGGATCGCATCACCATCGAGGTTGAAGAATGTCGACGGATGGGAATGATGGTATTGCCGCCGGATGTAAATGAATCGTTTGCGGGTTTTAGTGTGGTGAAAGGCGCGAAGCAGCCGACTATTCGTTTTGGTTTGGCGGCGATGAAAGGTTTGGGTGAAGATGTGGTGGAGTCATTGATCGCCGAGCGTAAGGAGCATGGCGAGTATGTGGACATGGCAGATTTTATTACGCGAGCGCCAGGGAAAACCGTCAATCGTCGTTCGATGGAGTGTTTGGTTCGATCTGGCGCGATGGATCGTTTTGGTGATCGCAATCAGTTGTTTTTTAATATTGATGTCCTGTTGGAATACAATAAGACGCAACAGCGCGAGGCTTCGTCGGGTCAGGTGAATTTATTTGCGGCGCCGGCGGAGGCAACGGGGGCGGCGGCTAATCAACCGTTGATTTTGAAGCCGGCTCCACCGGGGAATCCGCGTGACTTATTGGCGTGGGAAAAAGAATTATTGGGTTTGTATATTTCGGCGCATCCGTTTCGGAGTTTTTCGGCGAAGTTGGAAAAGATTATTGTGCCGCTCGCTACGCTACGCGATTTTAAAAAGGAGAAGAAGGTACGGGTTGGTGGGATTCTCACCATGGCGAAAAGCATTTTGACCAAGAATAATGAGAATATGGTGTTTGCGAAATTGGAGGATCTTTCAGGGACCGCGGAAGCGATTGTCTTTCCGCGGGTGCTGACTGATACGGCGGCATGTTGGGAGGTGGATAAGATTTTGGTGGTGTCAGGGCGACCCCAAGAGAAAGATGGAGAGATGAAGATTTTGGTGGAGACGGCGTTTGAAGTGACCCAGCAGAACATTGATGAAATTACCTCGACGGTGACGGGTGCTGCCACAGTTGATGTCGCTGGTGAAGCGGTTGACCCGGCAGTGCCGGTTGAGATTGAGCATATTGTCACGGTTCATGTTCGAGCGAATTTGCCAGAGACAATTCTCGTCCAAATTCGACGGGTATTTGATGCCTATCCGGGGACGTATCCCGTCTATTTTTTGATTGATGATGTGGATGGGCAGCGGCGGATTCGGTCGTCTTCGCGCATTCAATATTCAGATGAAGTGGTGAAAAAGCTCGAAGAGGTGCTGGGTCGAGGGACGGTGAAAGCGGTATAAGACTTTGGGAGTGGGTTTGTGCTATACTTCAGGCTGAAACTATGGCCCTTCGATCTGCTCGTCCTCGTGAAACTTTTCCTCGTGCGCCTGCTCCGGCAGCCTATCGTAATATTGCCTATTCGTTTTTCGCATTGACCGTGTTGGTGGTGCTGGGAGCATTATGGTTGTCATCGGTGCGGGCGCGGGTGACGGTGCATGTGAAGAGCGACACCACCTCGATTCAGACCCAGGTGGAAGTGGCACAGAGTCCAGAGCAGGGGCAGTTGCGGGGCAAGGTGGTGCATGGGATTTTTGATAAATCACAGGAGTTTTCGGTGAAAGAGCAAGATATTGCGTCGGCACCGGCGGTGGCGGTGGTGGTGAATGGAACGGTGAAAATTACCAATAACTATTCACGCAAACAAACCTTGATTCAAAACACGCGCTTATTGACGGCTGATGGCCGTTTGTATCGGATTGAGAAAACGGTGAACTTGGATCCAAAGGAATCGGCATTGGTCACGGCGCATTCTGACAGTGCGGGCAAGAACAATGAGCTTGCAAAGGGGACGCGCTTAACAATCCCAGGATTGTTTGTGGATATTCAAAAATGGATTTACGCCGAAGCGGTGAGTGGGTTTAGTGGAGGAGCGGTGACGAGCAAGGTGGTGAGTCAGATGGATGTGGAAACATCAGAAAAATCCTTGGAAGATGCAGTATTTGAGCAAGCGCAAAAGACCTTGACGGCAGAAGCTGGAGTTGAGGCTGATTGGAAAGGGATTTTTATTAAGAAGGTGACAGAAAAGAAAACCAATATTTTGCCAGGCAAGGCGGGTGATTCTTTCATGGCAACCGTGCGATTAGATGTAACGGGTGTGTTTTATCCAAAGGTGGATATGGAGGCCTTGGTGCGCCAAAAGTTGAAGGAACGCTTGCCTGATAATCGCGATTTAGCTGGTTTTGATGGGAGCTCGGCCACCATTACACTTGATCAAGTGGATTCGGTTTTGCAGAAAGCACGGATGTCGGTGTCGGCCGAGGCGACATCGCATTTAACAGATCAGAGCCCAGGCTTGAAGAAAGAGGCTCTGCTTGGTCGTGATGCCGAGGAAGTGCGGAATAAGCTGATGACCATTGATGGTGTGCAGTCGGTCGAAATTGATATCCGGCCGGTGTGGATTCATAAAATTCCATCAACGGCGGATCACCTTGAGGTGATCGTGAAGTAGCGCTTGACCGGGCGGTGCATGATCAGTATTGTGTTGGGACTGGCTTCACCACCCAGCGCAGACAACTCAAGAAAAAGAGCCTCGAGATAGCTCGGGGAAAGCCGGGTGGAACCGCGGTCCGAGTCATCGGCATCGTCCCGACGTGAACTGAATAGGTCAGTTGCCGTCGGGTTTTTTATTTCTCGCAAAACATCTATGGACTATCCAATTGAAACACGTCGCCATAGTGCGGCTCATGTCATGGCCGCGGCCATTCGTAAGCTTTTTCCAGAAGCCAAATTTGGCGTGGGACCAGCGATTGAGAATGGATTTTTTTATGATATCGACATCGGTCGGGCGGTGACGGAGGCTGACGTGAAAGCGATTCAAAAAGAAGTCTACAAAGTCATCAACAAAGACTACGAATTTGTGCGAGAAGAACTACCGATCGATGAAGCGATCGCCTATTTTGGCAAATTGGGACAGACGTATAAGGTTGAGTTATTGTCAGATTTGAAGCAGAAGGGAACGACCGAGTTATCAGCAGAAGAGGCGGAGGATTTTGATCCTAAGAATGTGTCGGTGATTTCGACCTATCGGACCGGAGATTTTGTTGACTTGTGTCGTGGGCCTCATGTGGCCAAGTCATCAGAAGTTGGCGTGATCAAGTTGAACAAGTTTTCTGGCGTGTATTGGCGTGGGAAGGATACCAATCCGTCGATGCAGCGTATTTATGGTTTATGTTTTGCTACGCAAGAGGAGTTGGATGCGTATGAAAAGATGATGGTTGAAGCCGAGAAGCGTGATCATCGTAAACTTGGTGCCGAATTAAATCTGTTTACCTTTTCACCCTTGGTGGGCTCGGGTTTGCCGATGTTTACTTCGAAGGGCACGCTTTTGCGCCAGTTGATTGTCGACTTTGTGTGGGAATTGATGAAGCCGTATGGCTATGAACGGGTGTGGATCCCGCATATCACTAAGGCGGATTTGTATAAGACGTCGGGGCATTGGGATAAGTTTGAAGATGACTTGTTTCATGTTTCAAGCAAGAAGACCGATGAGATGTTTGTGCTCAAGCCGATGAATTGTCCGCATCATACGCAGATCTATGCTTCGAAACCGCGGAGTTATCGCGATTTGCCGGTGCGCATGAGCGAAGTGACCACGGTCTATCGTGATGAGAATACGGGACAATTGCAAGGTTTATCTCGCGTGCGCTCGATTACACAGGATGATGCGCATGTGTTTTGCCGCGAAGATCAGGTGCGCGAAGAAGCGTTGGCGATGTATGACATTGCGCAAAAGTTTTATGCGGGCTTTGGTATGAGTTTTCATCGTGTGCGCTTGTCGGTGCGTGATCCCAAGCATCCAGAGAAATATCTTGGCGCCGATGAGCTGTGGCAAGGAGCCGAGGCAACCCTGGCTTCGCTTATGAAAGAAGTTGGGCGCGAGGTGGAAGTGGGTGAAGGTGAAGCCGCGTTTTATGGTCCAAAGCTCGACTTTATGACCAAGGACGCCATTGGACGCGAGTGGCAGTTGGCGACTATTCAGCTGGACTTTAATCAGCCTGAACGCTTTGGGCTTGAATATACGGCGGCGGATGGCAGCAAACAGCGTCCGGTGATGGTGCATCGTGCGATCTTGGGTTCGGTGGAGCGCTTTATGGGGATAATGATTGAACATTATGCCGGAGCTTTTCCATTGTGGCTGGCGCCCGTGCAGATCGCGATTTTACCCGTCGCTGATCGTCATAATGAGTTTGCCAAGGCCCTACAGCAGCAATTTGAAGCGGTTGGGCTGCGCTCGGAGGTGGATGATGCAGCGGATTCTGTCGGCAAGAAGATCCGGAATGCCGAGAAGGGGAAGATGCCGGTGATGTTGGTGGTTGGTGATAAGGAGATGG
>JAYVTL010000040.1:0-1611 GCA_043788845.1 Candidatus Uhrbacteria bacterium | reverse complement strand
TTGGACAGGGGAGACCCGTCGCCTCGATCATGAAATGCTCGAAAAATATCTTCCCAGCTTTTCTGACACCGATTACTTGATGTGCGGCTCCGATGAATTCATGGATGACATCAAATCCATCCTCCTTTCCAAAAACGTGGATGTGAAGGTACACTTGCGCAAAGAATCATTTAACTGATCTATGACCAAAACAACCCTGGTTCCGTTGGTGGCTGGTTTATCCGCTATTTCCTTGATGGGCTTTGGCTGCAACCCGGTCGCCTCACTCCAACAAAAAGTCGAACAAAAGGTTGGCAATGCCGTAGCCAATGGCGCGGTCGGCGCCATCACTGGCGGCAAGGTTTCGATGGACGGCGACAACAAAAACTTCGTTTTCAAGGACAATAAAACCGGCAGCTCCATCGCCGTTGGCGAAGACGTCACCATCCCAGCCGACTTTCCCAAGGACGCTCCACGCTATCCTGGCGCCAAAGCCATTAGCGTCAGTGTGCGCAATGCCAAGCCAGGCGAAAACGAAGGCGGTGTCTCGGCCGTCGTTCTCAAGAGCACCGACGACGTGGCCAAAGTCACCACCTGGTACGAAGCCCAAGCTAAATCTGCTGGTTGGACCGAAGACTCCAACACCACCCTCGGCAAAGCAGAAATGCGCCAGTACTCCAAAGCCAACCTCAAACTAACCGTCCTCATCTCACCCAGCGACGACCAAGGCGTTGGCTCCATCGCCACCGTCACCTTCGAAACCCGCAACGGAAAAGAATAATCAAAGCAGCAAGAAAAAAAACCTCCGATCAAATCGGAGGTTTTTTCTATTTCATACTCACTGGCGTCATCGGTAATGCAATCGGTTCGGGCAACGGATACGGCTTTGGCTCGGCCGGCACTGGATACTGCAATTGTTTATACGCCGCCAAATCCATCAAGTGATGCAAGCCCAAATGTCCCGGCGAAAACGTCAGTAAGGTATCGCCAGCATATTGAATGCGTTCAATGCTCTCGTCGGTATTCCCATACCCATATCCATTCTTCGCAAACGTCTCTGGATTTGAAATATGACTAAGCTTGCCCAGCAACTCAAAGCCTTTCTCGAGCGTCACGCGATAGACATAGGCACCTTGAAACACATAATCGCCATACATCCGGTTCATGCTCTCGGGTCCAACTTTTTTTGCTTCGTCCGAGTATTGCGCCAGCAAGACGGGGAGTGCCAATAACTTTTTTTCTGGCGAGAATAACAGCGCATGTGGATCATTCAGCGCCGCCGAATCCGTCCCTCGGTCACCGATATTTGTTTCCCATTGTTGTTTTGGATGGGCCACATCGGTCACATCAAAAATGGCGAGTTTCAAACCTTGATACCACGCAAAATTACTCTCCGGCGCATCAATCGCATTCTTGCCAATGCCCAAAATATGATTTGCATCAATCGGTTGCAAAAAGGTCGAATACCCCGGGATCTTTAGCTTGCCCAGCAAACGCGGCTGCGTTGGATTTGCCAAATCAATAGCAAAGAACGGATCAATATTTTTGAAGGTCACCAAATACGCTCGCGGTCCCATAAAACGCACCGCGAAAATTTGTTCGCCCGGCGCCAGCCCTTCGAGCTTCCCAATC
>JAYVTL010000039.1:0-3542 GCA_043788845.1 Candidatus Uhrbacteria bacterium | reverse complement strand
GTTCCTGGTGTGTAGGTACAACGTAGGGCAATTCATGAATTGCCCTACGTTGTACCTACACACCAGGAACAATTCATGAATTGTTTTTATTTGGTACCTCACCTACACCCCCGTGCCACTCGACAGCTGGTACAAAGGTAATAAAATAGCCGAGACGAGAATGCCGACGCCGATACCGAGGATGATGATGACAATTGGTTCGATGAGTTTGGTGAGATTGCTAACTTGGTTGTCAATTTCTCGCGAATAAAAGTCACTGACGCGCAGCAGGATCTCTTGGGTGCGGCCAGTCCCCTCCCCGACGGCAATCATTTGATTCATCATGGCGGGAACAAATGTGTGACGCTGAAAAGCGGTGACCATGCTATTTCCATCGTTCACTTCTTGAATAGCTTCATGCACCATCCGTTTCCAAACTTCATTGCCGATGACGCTGGCCACGATCTCGAGCGCACTGACGACATCAACTCCCCCTTTGACCAAGGTCGAGAGTGAGCGGGCGAAACGGACGACGTAGACGCGTTGAAAGAGTGAACCAAAACCTGGGACGCGAATTTTGACCGTATCCCAGGCATAGCGGCCACTTGGGGTGGCGATCCAGGCACGAAAACCGATGGTGCTGGCAATGGCCATCAGGATGATGAGCCACCAATAACTTTGCATGAAACCCGAGGTCGCAATCAACATGCGGGTGGTGATGGGCAGTGGCACGTTCGCTTCTTTGAGCACGCTGACGAGTTTGGGGACGACGAAGGTCATCATCACAAAACCCATCGCGCCCATAGTGCCGATGATGAAAGCCGGATAAATCATGGCGCCTTTGATCTTGGCCAGCAGGTCGTAATCTTTTTCTTGTTGATCGGCGAGATAGGCTAAGACTTCGGACAATTGGCCGGTAGTTTCACCGGAGCGCACCATGTTAATGAAAAACGACGAAAAAACATTGGGATGACGCTCAAGACCGTCAGATAAGCGGGCGCCGCCTTCGATTTCATTGGCGACGTCGAGCATGACGCTGCGCAAACTGGGATTTTGGGTTTGCTTGGCGATGTCGCGGACGGCTTCGGGGATGGGCACCGAGGCCGAGACCATGACCGACAAAGTGCGCGACAGCACGACGAGATCTTTGGCGGTGACACGATTCAAAAAACCGAGGGCGCGTTTTTGTACGACATCAATCCCCTTGTATGGCTCGAGGGTCAGTGGCTGTAAGTTACGTTCGGCTAACGCAAGTTGTGCTTCTTCTTCGTTGGTTGCTTCAATCAGGCCGGCAGTGATGCGGGCATCGGAGGTACGGGCACGATACTTATACTGCGGCATGCAAGATCTCTTTGACGCGGCGAACGGTTTCGTGCGGCAAGGAGTGCGCCTTGATGACGTAGCCGACGGCGCCGAGCTTCATGCAGCGTTCGATGTCTTCGCGCTGGCCCAGATTGGAGAGAATCAGCACGGGGATATCTTTGAGATTGGGGTCGGCTTTGAGGCGCTCGAGCACTTCGAAACCGTCCATTTTTGGCATGAGCAAGTCGAGCAAGACCAAGGCTGGCTTGTCTTTTTGCGCAAGTTTGAGCCCATCTTCACCATTGGTGGCGAAGGCGACTTCAAAACCTTCGAGTTCGAGCTTTTGCGAATAAATCGAAGCCAGGAAGCCGTCATCCTCGACGAGAAGTATTTTTTGTTTAGACATAGATAAAGTATAGCACTTTACGCGTCTTCTTGGGTACTTTGGCTCAAGCGAAACACTTCTTCGAGGGTAGTGAGGCCGTCGAGTGCTTTTAAGAAGGCGTCTTCGCGCAAGGTTAACATTTCTTGACGATGGAGTTCGGCTTTAAAGTCGTCGAGCGGAAAACCTTTTTCAATCAGCCGTTGCGCTTGCACGGTGTACTGAAACATTTCCTCGATCGAGATACGACCGGTATAGCCGCTGTCCCCGCAGCGTGGGCAACCCTTGCCATGCATGAAGACGAAGGGGCCGTCGGCTGTTTTGCCTTCGGCGAAATATTTTTTTGGAATAAGTTTTACTTCTCGCTGAATCATCTCGAGGGTTTTGGCATCAACAGGCTGTTCTTCTTTACAGAATTGGCAAATCTTACGTGCCAAGCGTTGTGCGATGCCCAAGTTCATGGTGGCGGCGAGCAAAAACGGTTCAACGCCCATGTCCATCATGCGTGGCACCACGCCGTACACGTCATTGGTGTGCAAGGTCGAAAAGACGAGGTGACCGGTGAGTGAGGCGTGGATGCCCAGCTCGGCGGTTTCGCGGTCGCGGATTTCACCGACCATGATGACATTGGGGTCTTGGCGCAAGAGTGCGCGCAAGCCCGTGGCGAAATTATAACTAATTTCTGGACGAATCTGACTTTGATTTACGCCTTCGATATAATATTCAACTGGATCTTCGAGAGTGGAGATATTCACGCCTTCGGCATTCAACATGCTCAAGATGGCGAACAAGGTGGTTGATTTCCCAGAACCCGTCGGACCGGTGACGAGGAACATGCCGTGCGATTTTTTGATTTCTTCGCGAATCAGCGCCACATGCTCTTTGCGATAACCAAGTTTTTCGAGAGTTGGTGCGCTCGAGGTGGTGTCGAGCACACGCATCACGACTTTTTCATTGTCGACGACCGGTAAGGTTGAAATACGAAAGTCGATTTTTTTGCCGTTGATTTCTTGAGTGATGCGGCCATCTTGTGGCACACGCGTTTCGTCAATCTTCATGTTGGCGAGCACTTTGACGCGCGACACCAAGGCCGGATGAACGTAGATCGGTAGCGTGAGCGAGGTACGCAATACACCGTCAATACGGTAGCGAATGCGCGATTCATTCCCAAAAGGTTCGATGTGGATATCAGAGGCGCCGCCTTCAACGGCATGACGCCTAAGGACACTAATCATGCGCGAAACTGGTGCGCCTTTGATGATTTCTTCCAAGTCCCCTGCTTCTTCGCCCTTGCCACCTTTCTTTTCAAATTTTCCTTTGGCTTGAGCCAAGGCCGTAGCGACTTCGGCGCCGAGGCCTTTTACTTTTTTCAATAAACTTTGCACTTGGCTGGTAGGTGCGATGACATGTTTGACGCTCCAGCCACGTTCTCGAGCTAAGAATTCCATGGCTTCGATGCCGCGCAGGTCTTGGGGGTTGACCATGGCGACTTCGAGTACCTTGCCGTCATAGCCGGTGGGACCGACTTGATAGGCATCCATGGTGGCTTGCGGGATGAGTTCGAGGGTTTCTTTGGGGATGAGACGTTCGGTTAAGTCGATGAATGGCAGACCATTGACCTCGGCGCGAACTTTGGCGAAATCGATATCGGTAACGTATTTGCCGCCGACACAAGCTTGCTCGATGGTTTTGCCGCGCGCCACGAGATCTCGAATGACAGCGGCGGTTTTTTCGTCGATGAGCTTTTTTGTCAGTAGGATGGAAAGGATCTGTTCGTCCATAGAGATAGCTTAGGGCGTACTGGTCGCTGAAGGAATTGGCGCAATGGGGGCTGGCATGATGGGTGAGGTGGAACTAACAACCGGGATGGTGGTGGCCA
>JAYVTL010000038.1:0-11937 GCA_043788845.1 Candidatus Uhrbacteria bacterium | reverse complement strand
CAGGGTGTTGGTTACGTCCATGGTGAAGGCGGCGCAGTTCTTGCCGGCAATGTCATCAATGATTGCTCCGAAATGGCCATGAATGGCCGGCCAACTGGTGTAGAACTTTGGGTTCGTCAGGGTTTTCTTGGTGGTCATGATTGCCTCCGTGTAGGTTTTGAAATGAGCGATAGAGAAGAATCACAAAAATTGGTGTTTTTGTCAATGTTCCTGTGTAACTTGTTTATAAAACGATCTTTGGTCCCAATAGAGTTTCTTCGATGTGGCCGTCGATGGTAAAGCCGGCGGCTTTTTTGTGACCGCCGCCGCCGAGGAGTTTAGCGACCTTTGAGATGTCGCGGGTGACGCTGCGCATTGAGCCGCGGAGTTGATTGTTGGGGAGTTCTTTTAGGACGAGAATAGTATCGCTGTCGCCGACGACGGAGTTTAAAAAGTTGGACATGCCTTCGACCACATCGAGATTGGCATCGACGGCATCGGAGCGGAGGAGGTAGGTGGAGACGATGTCGAGATCTTTATTGTGATGCAAACGCGATAAGAGCAAACCCCAGACGCGTAGGCCGCTGACGGTTTTGTCATGCATCAAGTGATGCATGATGTCGTGGTGGCGGGCGCCGGCGGCGAGCAAGGCTGAAGCGGCTTCCATGCTTTTGGTATTGGTGGCGGCATTGGAGAAGCTGGAGGTGTCGGTGAGCAAGCCGGTTAAGAGAGAAGTGGCCATGCGCGAATCGATGAAGACATTGTTTGCTTCGTAGAAGCGATAGACGACTTCGGCGGTAGAGCTGGCTTCGGTGATGACGATGTTGATATGGGCGAAGTTTTTGTTGGTGACGTGGTGGTCGAGATTGACGAGGGTGAAACCGGGGATGAGTTTTGGAAAATGAAGATCGACACCGCAGTATTTTAAGTCACCAGAATCGAAGACGATGACGGTGTCATAAGCTTGTTCGAAGACGACGGGGTCATTGGTATACAAATGGATGTGGTCGATATAGCGAAAGCCATGTGGGGGGAGATCGGCGCAGAAGATGGTGACATCCTTGCCTTCGCGCAAGAGCCAGTTCAAGACGCTGGAGCTTGAGCCGAGGGTGTCGCCGTCGGGTTTTTTATGGGCCACGAGCAAGACGCGCTCGGACTTGGCGAGCGTGGCATGGACTTGGCGGAAGGCGGCGGCGTACATGGGAATCAGGTAAAGTAGCTGAAAATGAGCATTGCGTCAATGCTCGGCTGTCGGTCGGAGGTGTGCGGACACGGTCGGTCGGAGGGCGCATGGCATGCGCCCCTACAATTCCCCCTTGCGTTTTAATTCGTTGATGAGGGTGTCGATTTTGGCGGCTTCGGATTCGGTGTCGTCGAAGGACCAGAAGATGGAGGGGATGCGGCGGAGGCTGAGTTTTTTGGCGAGCTCGTCTTTAATCACATGACGCTCGTCATTGAGGATCAGGAGGACGGCTTCCTTGGCATCGGTGGGCATAATGGAAAGCAGGGCGCTGGCATGGGCACCGTTTCGGGTGAGCTTTGCTTTGAGGACCGTGATGAAGGTTCCTGGGGCAAATTCGATGTTTTCGGCGAGGACTTCGGCGATGGCTTCGCGTAAATGGTCCATGCGTTGTTCCATGAGTTGGGGCATATCAGGGCTACGGTACCTTATCCGCTGGATTTGTCACGGCCGTTCGATTACTCTATGGGGAACGTATGCATCTTCGCCGACTCGAAATTCAAGGATTCAAGACTTTTGCCAATAAAACCGTGCTTGAATTTACGCCGGGGTCGGATGGCCGCCGGGGGCTGACGGGGGTGATTGGGCCCAATGGGTCGGGGAAGTCGAATATTGCTGATGCGATCCGCTGGGTGATGGGGGAGCAGGGCATGAAATTGTTGCGCAGTAAGCGCGCTGAAGATGTGATTTTTTCGGGTTCGACCAAGAAGCCACGGGCGGGGTTTGCCGAGGCGTCGATGATGATTGCGAACGATGATCGGCCGGACATCGATTTTTCGGAGATTGTGATTACGCGGCGGTTGTATCGTGATGGGGAGTCGGAGTATTTGATTAATGGACAGAGTGTGCGTTTGGCGGATGTCGTGTTGCTTCTCGCACAATGTGGGATTGGGCAGCGGACGTATAGCGTGATTGGGCAGGGGATGGTGGATGCGGTGTTGGTGGCGTCGCCGAGTGAACGCAAGGAATTTTTTGATGAGGCGGCGGGGTTGCGGCCATTTCAGTTAAAGCGGCAATATTCGATGAATAAGTTAGATGGAACGCGCGAAAATTTGAAACAAGCTGATGTATTATTGCGAGAAATTGAACCGCGATTGACGTCGCTCGAACGTCAGGTGAAGCGCTTGAAAGAACGTGATGGATTGGAAGAAGAATTGAAATTGATTGAGCGGAATTATTTTGGTCGGGTGTGGCATGAGGTGCGCGAACGTTTGGAAAAGAGCAAAGGGCAGGTAGAAATTGCTCAGGCAGAATATGGAAAGAAGAATGTCGAAGCCGAGCAATTGGAAGCCGAGTTTAGTGGGATGGAACAAGCAAAACCAGTGTCGCAAGAATTACGTGATGCGCGCACGG
Organism: Candidatus Uhrbacteria bacterium; assembly: GCA_043788845.1. Lineage (GTDB taxonomy): Bacteria > Patescibacteriota > Patescibacteriia > 2-12-FULL-60-25 > 2-12-FULL-60-25 > JADZEJ01. Next base: position 9,365 of record JAYVTL010000038.1, on the reverse strand, counting down.
CGATTGATGTGTTGCGCGAAGATCGTGCGAAATTGCGTGAACGACAGATCCGGTTGGAGTCGAAAAAAGAAGTCGCAACGGCTGTGCGTGCGCAAAAGCCGTGGTCGCCCTTGCCTTTGTCGAAAATTATCGATGAAATCGAGCAATTACATACGAAACACGATGCGCTGTATGCGCTCGTGAGTTCAAAAACTCCGGATGTCGAGAAGATTCGGGAGTTGGTGGAATCGATTCGGACAACGAATACGGACCTGCTCGCAAAGTTACAACAGCCTGCGCCGGAGCCGGTGAAACAAGCGGTGACGGATCCGGAGTTGGAAAAGGAAATGTTTGAGCTCGCCAAGGAAACCCAGGTGGTGAGTGAGAAGATTTTGGAGGCAGAACGTTTAGTGCAATCTTTGTCGAAGAAGGAGGATGAAAGTCGCGCGCAATTGTTTGCGACGCAGCATAAACTTTCGGGCAAACGACACGAGGCGCAGATAGCGGAACGTCGATTGTCAGAAACGCAGGTGGAGTTGGCGCGGTTGGAAACGCGGCGTGATGGCTTTATGACGGAATTGCGGCAGCATGCGCCGCAATTGGAAGACGAGCTCGAGCAATTGATTGCCGAAGCACCAAAGCAAGAGGGGCAGGCGCCGGTGGAACAGCTGTTTTCGCGGATGCAACGTTTGCGCACGCAATTGGAGTGGATCGGTGGGATTGATCCAGAGACCGTCAAGGAATATGACGAGACGAAAACGCGTTTTGATGATCTCAACAAGCAAACGGAAGATTTGAAACAAGCGATGCAGTCACTCGAGACCATTATCGACGAATTAGACGCGACCATTAAAGAGCGTGGCGATATTGCGTTTGAGAAGTTAAACAAAGAATTTGGGGTGTATTTTAAGAAGTTGTTTGGAGGTGGGGAGGCGGCGTTGATTAAAGTGGTGCCGGAAGTGGATGAAACTGAGCTGGCCATGCAAGAAGGTGAAGTGGTGGAAGCAATGCCAGTGCGAGAAATGCCGTCGGGGATTGATATTCAGGCGACGCCACCTGGGAAGCGCTTGAAGTCGATTGCGTTGTTGTCTGGTGGGGAGCGGGCTTTGACCTCGATTGCTTTGATTTGTTCGATTATGGCGATTAATCCTTCGCCGTTTGTAGTATTGGATGAGGTGGATGCGGCTCTCGATGATGCTAATTCTCGCAAATTTGCGGAGATTATTGATACATTGGCTGGGAGAACCCAGTTTGTGGTGGTGACGCATAACCGAAATACCATGAATAAAGCCAATGTTTTGTATGGAGTGACCATGGGTGATGATGGGGTTTCGCAGATTCTTTCGGTGTCGTTGGAGTCGTATTCTAAGGCTTAACCATGCGGCTTGACAGGGGTTTGGGGGGCTGATATATTTCTTGTAGATCTTTCAAGCAAACGGCCTTTACGACCGTTTTTTCGTCTCTTCGGGCTGTATTGACAGTTTTGAAGGAAAATGGTATATACCTTTATCACCGTACTGGAAGAAAGCGACTTTACAGCTAAAGAAAGAAAGACCCAGCCAAATGAGGCCTTGGGCAATCCGCGTCCACGACAAGCATGGAACCTTTTTGTAGGGTGTTGCAGGTCTCCGGACTCGCTCACCCCTACTAACAGGTTTCTTGGGTGCGGATTGCTTAAGCCCTTATTTTATTTTGCGGGCGGGGGAGGTCTGGAAATGGCGAAGTCCGGCGTATCTCATCCATTTTCAAACCTCCATTGGAGCTTTACATTTGTTTAGGACTAAATTCTGACCTTGTTGCCGATTGAGAGGTTTTTTATCTTGATGCCTAATTTCCAGCTTTTCTCTTACTGACACTTATTATTTTTATTGCTATGATGCCGTTGAACGCTCGGGTTGCTGCAATTGAGGGGGAGAAGGTGACTATTGCTTTGGGTGACGGGCAGACCTTTTTGGTGCCGATGACGGCGATTGAAGGAAGCGTTCAATCGGGGACAGAAGTTTCTTTATTGATAGTGGGCCTGAACGTGCCGGATGCCGGACGGCAGGCGATCGCGCGAGATATTTTGAATAGTTTGTTGAAAAATTCATAAGCTATGGCAGATCAAGCAAAGCGGGTGCAGAAAATGCGGACGGTGATGATTTGGGCCAATGTATTGATTGGCATTTTTGCCATTGCTTTATTGGTCAGTGCTGGGGCGGCGGTGAGTTATGGCAAGTTGTATGAGGGGAAGATATTTCCAGGGGTGAGTATGTTGGGGGTGCGCTTGGATGGGCTGTCGAAGGATGAGGCGCGCAAACAAGTGCAGACGGCGGTAGACACGGGTTTGGCGAAGGGGTTTTTGTTTGAATATAAAGGGAAGACGGTGACCATCGATGCGACCTTGGCGGCGATTGAGCAGGATGCGTCGCGTGATTTATTGGATTTTGATTTGGATACGGCATTGGGGCAGGCCTATTCGTATGGACATGATGGATCTTGGCAGCGAAAATTTTTGTCGCAAATGCGTTTGCGGGTGTATCCGGCGGTGGTTGAGGTGCCGGTGACGGTTGATCGGGCGGGGTTGGCGGATTCTTTGAATGGGATGTTTAAGGCGGAATTGATTACGCCAAAAGATGCGCAATTTGTGATGACGGCGGGGACAAAGGAAGCTCCGCGTCCACAAGTTCAGTCAGAACAAAGCGGGACGGTATTAGAGATTGATGCGGCAGTGGCGCAATTGCAGGTTGAAGCGGCGAAGTTAGCTTTTGCTCCGATTGCTTTGAAATCGCATGAGGTGAAGCCAAAAGTATTGGCCACGGATTTGCAACCATTGGTGGCGCAGGCAGAGAAAATATTGGCGCAACCGATGTTGACTTTTACCTATGAGCAACGCAAGTTGGTGATTCCTACTTCGACTTTGGCGCAGTGGATTACGGCGACCGGAACAGGATCAGCAGTGACGGTGAAGTTGGATGCCGAGGCATTTGAAGCGAGTATTCGTGGTATGGCGCCTGACCTTGAAAAAGAAGCGAAGACGGGGAGTTTGGAAGTGAAGGATGGGAAGGTGGTGTCATTTGTGGGAGGAACCGAGGGAGTGCATGTGGATGGAGCGGCGACTTTGGCCGCGGTTGAGAGTGGTTGGCCGGCGAGTTCGACATTCCCATTGGTGACGAAAAAAGTTGCTGCGGCTTTGATTGGGGAAGATCCGGAGCGGATTGGGATTAAGGAATTGATTGGGGTAGGACGGTCGAATTTTTCGGGGTCACCGACGAATCGTCGGCGCAATATTGCTCATGGAGCAGAACTGGTGAATGGCACGGTGATTCAACCTGGTGAGGAGTTTTCTATGATTAAAACCTTGGGACCAATTGATGGTGAGCATAAATGGTTAACCGAATTGGTGATCAAAGGGAATGAGACGAAGCCGGAATATGGTGGAGGGTTGTGCCAAGTGGGAACAACGGCGTTTCGAGCGGCATTGAATTCTGGTTTGCCGATTGTGGAGCGGCGCAATCACTCGTATCGAGTGCGCTACTATGAACCTGCAGGAACTGACGCTACGATTTATGATCCGAAACCGGATTTTCGTTTCTTGAATGATACGCAGCATCCGATTTTGATTCATACCGAGGTGAAGGGGGATGAAGCGGTGTTTGAGTTTTGGGGAACCAAGGATGGCCGCAAGGTGGAGCAGAGCGTTTCGCGAGTGTTTAATATTGTTGCTCCGCCGGCGAAAAAGTTGGTTGAGAGTTTGAGTTTGGCACCGGGGAAGACAAAGTGTACAGAAACGGCTCATGCGGGGGCAGATGCGGAGTTTGATTATGCGGTGACGTATGCGAGTGGTGAGGTGAAAAAAGAAACGTTTCATAGTCATTATCGTCCGTGGCAGGCGGTGTGTTTGGTGGGAGTCGAGAAATTGACGGATCCTAATGCGAAGCCGCCGGTGGTGGGTTCGCCTGATGCGGCGCCGCCGGTGGAGACGCCGGTGCCAACACCAAAGCCGTAAGAGATTGAAGAAAGCCCGTCAGCAATGGCGGGTTTTTTGTTTTTGCGAGAATTTTGGGCTACGGCGCTACAAAATACTGATTTTCGCGTAGGGCCTGCCGTCGATCGCATTTTTTAAAGAACTTTTCTTGGGGAAAAGATTTTTAAAAAATACTCTCGACGTCACCCACGCTTATTTGGATCAACGGGGACAGACAGACAGACAGACAGACAGACAGATAGATAGACAGACAGATATCTATCAACAATTCCCTGAGCGGAGCAGCAGCGGAGTCGAAGGGTGGGGCGGATGGGCAGTCGGTCGGAGTCCTTCGACAGGCTCAGGAAGTTGTTGATACTTTGTCATTGCGAGGAGTAGCAACGACGTGGCAATCTCATATTAGTATGTCGATCGGAAGTGAGATTGCTTCGTGCCTCGCAATGATAGAAAAATCTTGTCATGACAAAGAGATCTCGTGATGATAAAAAACAGCGTAAAAAAACAGGGATGGTTTAGTCCCTGTTTTTTTTCCTTGTGGTACTAGATCCGTTGGATGCCGATTTCTACTTGGTGGTTGTCGAGTTGGATGGTGTTTTTTGCTGCGACTTCGAGGCCGAGGTGTTCGCCAACGAGGACGTCGTCGGCGTGGACGAGGGAGGTGATGGTGGGCATTAACTTCTCCAAAGTTTCGCGGAGGCCGAGGTCGGCGATGCCGATGGCGAGAGCGATGTGATCTTGTGGAGTAAGTCCCAGGTCTTTGCGCAGGTTCATGATGTGACGCGAGAGTTCGCGCGCCATCCCCTTCTTCTTGAGCTCGGGGGTGATGACCGTGTCGAGTTCGACTTGCCAATCGCGTTCGCCGGTTTCGGCGCCGCCCGAAAAGATGACTTGTTCGACGTTGACTTCTTCGCGGACCACGCCGAGGAGTTCGGTGCGTTGGGAAAGGCGGCTCGAGATGGTGGCGTCACGAAAGGTGATGCGGACCGAGGCGAGGGCTTGGCGCACGGGGAGTTTGGCCACGACGCGGGCTTCGTGAGTGGCGGCGACTATTTCTCGCACGAGTTGCATGTCGGAGAGGAGCTGGGTGTCGATGACGCGTTCGTCGGCTTTGGGCCAGCGGTCGAGGTGGACCGACATTTTGGCGCCGCCCAGATCTTGGTAGAGACGTTCGGCGAAGAACGGTGCGAACGGTGCGAGCAAGGCCGAGGTTTCGAGCAAGGCTTCGCGCAAGGTGCGCAGGGCGTCGGTGCGGTCGTAGGCGTCGTCGCCTTTCATGCGTTCGCGTGAACGACGAAGCCACCAGGTCGACAAGTCGTCGATCCAGGCGCGCAGCGGACGAATGGCGGCCACGAGGTCGTAGTGCTCCATGGCGTCAGTCATTTGCAAGATGGTTTCATTGAGACGCGCCATTAACCAGCGATCGAGCACTTGCATGCTGCGTGGTTTGACGATGTCGACTTGGGTGTCAACGGCATACATCAAATAGAAAGCGCGCACATTCCAGAGTGTGCCAAACATGGTGCGTTGGATGGTTTCGCAGTCGCGTTCTGAAAAATTGAGTTGCTCGGCGTCGACCACCGGAGAGGAAAGCATGTAGACGCGGAGGGCATCAGCGCCCAGGCGTTGCATGATTTCCATGGGGTCGGTGAAATTCTTTTGGCTCTTGGACATTTTTTTGCCGTCTTCGGACATGATGAGACCGGTGCAGATAACATTGGTGAAGGCGGGTTTGCCAAAGAGAGCCGTGGAGAGCACGTGCAAGACATAAAACCAGCCGCGGGTTTGGTCTTGGCCTTCAGCAATAAAGTCGGCGGGATAGTTGGCGTCGAAGAAATCTTGATTTTCTGACGGATAGTGCGCTGAAGCGTAGGGCATGGATCCGGATTCGAACCAGCAGTCGAAGACATCGGGGATGCGGCGCATTTCTTCGCCGTTGTCGTTCATGAAGATGACTTCGTCGATGGCCGGGCGATGCAAATTCAAACTGTGTTTGCGATCGATTTTGCGTCCAGAGGCCGCTTCGAGTTCTGCCAAATTTGAGAAGACGCGAATATCGGAGCCATCGGCGTTGGACCAGACCGGGAGTGGCGCGCCCCAAAAACGCGAACGCGAAATGCACCAGTCGGGGGCGGTTTCGAGACCTTTGCCAAAGCGCCCTTCTTTAAAATGTTCAGGGTGCCAAGTAATTTTTTTGGCCGTGTCGAGCATTTTTGGCTTGATTTTGGTGACATTTACGTACCAGGCGGGCTGGGCTTTATAGATGAGGCGCGTTTTATTGCGTGCAAAAATCGCCACCGAGTGCATGATGGATTCTTCGCGATACATCAGCCCGCGCGCGCGGAGGTCGGCAGAAATGGCTTCGTTGGATCCCAGATAAAATTTGCCAGCGCTAACGGTAACATCGGGCAATTGATGACCGGCGTCGTCAAGGGTGACGAGTACCGGCAGCTGATGGGTTTTTGCGGCGAGAAAGTCTTCTTCACCAAAGGCAGGTGCCGTGTGGACAATGCCGGTGCCATCTTCCATGGTGACATAGTCCATGTCGATGACTTCAAAACTTTTTTCGCCGTCGCGCGCGCACATGCGGGCGAAGGCTTCGGGCAGCAGTGGGAAGAGTGGCGAATATTTTAGACCGACTAAAGACGAGCCCGGCATTTTTTCGAGAATCTCAAAGGGAGTTTCGGTGTCGGCGAGGGGGAAAAATTGGCGGAAGACTTTGCTGATGAGTTTTTCTGCACAGATAAAGGTTTCGCCGGTTTCGGTGAGCTGGACCGAGACGTAGATTTGGGTTGGATGTACGGCGAGAGCGACATTGGCTGGGAGGGTCCAGGGCGTGGTGGTCCACGCGAGCAAAAAGGTTTTGTCTTTACCAATGACCGGAAATTTTACGATGACCGAAGGGTCTTCCATGTCGACATAGGAATTTTCCATGGCGACTTCGAAGTTGGAGAGTGGAGTGCCGACGGATGGCGAATAGAGTGAGACACGCAGGTCTTTGTAGATGAGTTGTTTTTTCCACAGTTCTGCAAAAGCCCACCAGACGGACTCGATGAAATCGGTGTCCATGGTTTTGTAGGCATCGTCCATGTCGACCCAGCGACCCAAGCGCTCGACATAGCGACGCCATTCATGGGCGTATTCTAAAACCGAGGCCGCGCATTTTTCGTTGAAGGGGCCGATGCCATAGTCTTCAATGTCTTTTTTGGTGGCGAGTTTTAATTCTTTTTGAATGTGGGCTTCCATGGGCAAGCCGTGGCAATCCCAACCCCAGCGACGGGGAACACGAAAACCTTGCATGGTTTTGTAGCGTGGGATGGCGTCCTTGATGGCGGATTGGAGCAAGTTGCCTGGATGCGGCATGCCAGTGGCAAAAGGAGGACCATCGTAAAAAACAAATGATTTGGTTTCGGGGCGCTCTTCGATGGAGCGGTGGAAGATGCGCTGCTTATGCCAAAAGGCCGCAATTTCTTCTTCCATGGCGGGGAAATTGGGGCGGGTGGCGGGCTGCTTTTGTTCTTCAGACATATGAAAAATGTGTTGATACTATGCGATGAAGCGGGCGACGCGTCAATATTGCGAGAAAAAGAAAACGGCGCCGTTCGAAAGTGAATTCGAACGGCGCCGAGGGGTAAGAAGGCCAAAGGCTCCAAGGACCAGATCCAAGGAGCCAAGTATCCAAGTGCTACTTGCGCACGAGGAGGAACCGGTGCCCGGCGTACCAGGCGTTGCCGAACCAGTGGCCGTGCAAGAGGCGCCTACGGCCATCGCTGAACAGCACCGCGACATAGCGGTAGTCGTCATCGTGGAGCGTAGAGGAGCCCAGAGCCACGATCCAAAACTGGCGTTGGAGATCGGGATGCTTGGCGGCGAAGGCGAGCGCTTCCTTGTGGGTTGCGACGCGATAACCGTTTGCCTTGGCCCAGTCGATGACAGATTTGCTCGTCATATGCTGGTTGAATTGATGGACGAGGAAGTCGCGATCGCCGGGAGTTTCGTCCATGTCCTTGCAGGACTCGTGATTCTCCCAGGCACGACCGTCGAAGAGACCGGAGATGCTTTGCTCTCCCGAGAACTGCCGCTCGAGATCCTTGATGGATGGGAGCGGCGCGTAGTCGACATGGATGGTGTAGTGACCATCGACTGAAGCAGTAGCCGGCGCGTCGGGTGATTGCGTTCGGTTTCTTGCTCGCGGTCCATTGGGGCCTTCGATGATTTCTTGGAGCAGATCCGAGACCCATTTTTCGGGCAAGGCGCCTGCTTTGACGCGGCGGAAGATCTCATCCTGCTTGATGGCGATGCGACCGAGGACGTCGTCAGCAACTCTTTGAGTACTCATGACAACCTGTCTTTCGAGTGTGCCGTTGGCGCAGCTTTTGTCGCGGAGAATCCGCAACGCAAACCGAACCGACTCGTGAACAGCACGAAAGATACGTATCAAAAATATGGGGTTTTGTCAATAGTTGCGGGTTTTATCTCGCAAAAGGCTCCAAGGCGAGGATTTGATCGGCGGCTTTTTGGGATAAGGACTTTTGTTTGACGAGTTCGTCGATGAGTTCTTCGAGTTTGCGGTTGGTTTTCTTGGCAACGAGCATCAGTTCAGCCCGAAACCCAAAGAGCTTTTCATCTAAATAGTTTTTTGTGACCATAGTGGACTTAATTTCCACATTGTCGGATTTCAAACTTGAGACGTCGGTCTTTAGTACGGCTACATCGGTCTTGAGCTCGGCTACATCGGTCTTTAGTACAGAGACGTCTGACTTGAGGACCGAGACGTCTGACTTGAGAACTCCAATGTCGAACTTCATGCCTGACATATCAGATTTCATTGTTCGGATATCGGTTTTCATGTCGCCGAGCTGACCTTGGACATCGGCAAATTTATCATCGACATGTTGTGCAAAGTCGTTGAGCACTTCGAGAACCTCGGACAATTTTGGTTCGGGTTTCATATACTACATTGCTACCATGTACTAGACGCTTTTTCAAGGGATGAGAGTTGAGCCTTGCGGGCCGCTTATCCACAGACTTCATGTTTTTTCTGCTTCCCTGCTACACTGATTTTCGCTATGAAAATGACTCCCCTGTTTCTTGGTGCCGATCATGCTGGGTTTGAATTGAAGGAGAAATTGAAAACGAAACTGGAAGCGCGTGGCTATGATGTGTATGACGTGTCGCCGATGTTGCGTGAAGGTGACGATTATCCGAGCGTGGCGCATAAAGTCGCGCTGCTGGTAAAGGCGAAGAAAGGATCATACGGTATTTTGATGTGTGGCTCTGGAGTTGGAGTGACGATTGCAGCGAATCGGATGAAGGGTGTGCGGGCATTTGATGCGTATGATGAAAAAACGACGAAGTTGGCGCGTGAGCATAATGATGCGAATGTGATTGCGTTATCGGGCTGGCATTTGAAACCGGCGAA
>JAYVTL010000037.1:0-3638 GCA_043788845.1 Candidatus Uhrbacteria bacterium | reverse complement strand
AAATAATTGCTTGGCAACTTGTTGACCGATCACGACAACACGCGCATGCGCATTTAAATCGTCGTCGCTGAAAAAACGACCATGGGTGACGGTTTCATTGTAGACGACGAGTTCATCGGGGGCGGAGCCGTTGATGGTGGTGTTTTTGGCGGCATTGCCATAGCTGACCAAATCGCTGACGATGACGGTGGCCGCAACCGCGGTGGGCCAGCTTTGCATTTTGAGTTTTTGATAATCGCGCAAAGTCAGCGCTTGTTTGTTGGAGGCATCGGCACCACCGTGTTGGGTATCGTCACCGCGGCCATTGGCCACCAGCACCAAGTCACTGCCAAACGAAGCAATCTGCGACAAGAGATATTGCTGCGCGGCTTGACCGACGGACACCATCAAGATGACCGATGCAATACCAATGATAATACCGAGCATGGTCAAAACCGTGCGGCTTTTGTTAATGACAAGCGCTTTATAGGAAAGTGGGATCAGGTCGCGAAGGCGCATATTATTCAAAACGAAGGGCTTCAATCGGATGAAGCTTGGCGGCTTTGCGTGCAGGGAAATATCCAAAGATTATGCCGATTGCAGCAGAAACAGTGAAGCCGAGGAAAACTCCGTTCCAAGAAATAGCAAAGATCCAACCTGCTTGAAACGAAGCAATAACGAGAATAGCAACCCAAGAAAAACTAATACCAAGCACAATGCCGATGATGCCGCCGAGCATGGTTTGAACCACGGCTTCAACTAAAAACTGTCCCAGAATATCGCCATGACGAGCACCGATCGCTTTGCGTAAACCGATTTCTTTGGTGCGTTCTGTAACAGTGACGTACATGATATTCATGATGCCGATACCGCCGACGACCAGCGAGATGGCGGCGATGGAGGTGAGGAGAATTTGTAAGATGCTGGTAATTTGTTGCGCGCTTTTGACCGCGTCTTCTTGAGTCGAGATATTAAAATCATCTTTTGCTAAATCCCCGCCTGGGTTGTCGATACTGTGGAGATCTCGCAAACGGGCATTCAGACGATCGGTGGCATCGGCGAGTTTGAGTGAAGTTTTGACTTGGATGTAATTGAGATATTGCTTGTTATAAATATCAAGCGCGGCGGTGACGGGGATGAAGGCCTGCTTGTCGACATTGGTGAACGATTTGGTGCCGGCGAGACGCATGACGCCGATGACTTTGAAACCAATTTTGGAAATCTTGACGATTTTGCCGAGTGGATTATCGGCACCAAAAGCGGACTGCGCGATGTCGTGACCGAGGACAACCACGCGTTCGCGGCCATCAACCGCCGAGGTGTCAAAAAATGTGCCGACCGCGGGTGTCAGATCATTCATTAAAACTTCGTCGGGTTGGGTGCCGACGACTTGGACATTGGTGGTATAGCTATTGGCCACGACTTGGTCGCTTTGCATGACCTTACCGGTAATCATTTTGACCCAGGTTTGGGCGGCCAAGCGCCGGGCGTCATTGATGGTCAGCGATTCTCGAATGAATAATGATGGCTGACCACTTTGTCGCTTGGCGCCGTTGGAGATGGTGAGAACATCAGACCCAAATGACGAGACTTGAGATAAAATAAAACGTTGCGCAGCTTCACCAATCGTCAGCATCATAATGACGCTCATGATGCCGATCACGATCCCAAGCATGGTTAAAACGGAGCGAGCCTTGGTGCGGCTCAAACTCTGAAATGAACTGTGCAAGAGATCGTTCAAGGTCATGGCTACTTCAGGAGTTCGGCGTCGGTGGCGATGCGGCGATGTTTGACCGGTTCATCGCTTTGGAGCAGGCCGTCTTTGATGCGCACAATGCGTTGCGCGTGTTCGGACGTATAGGTTTCATGCGTCACCAAGATAATGGTGTGACCTTGGTTAATATTGAGACGTTGTAATAATTCCATAACTTGTGTGCCGGATTTGGAATCAAGATTGCCGGTGGGTTCATCGGCAAAAATAATGGCGGGTTCTCGAATCAAGGCGCGGGCAATGGCAACACGCTGACGCTCACCACCCGACAATTGATTGGAGAGATTATTGATGCGGTGCGTCAATCCAACCGAGGCAATTGCTTTTTTCGCCATGGCCTCGCGTTTGCCGACGGGGATATCGGAATACAGGAGAGGCAACATCACGTTTTCGAGCACCGATGTTTTTGGCAATAAGTTGAAAGCTTGAAAGATGAAACCGACATTTTCGCCGCGCATGCGAGCGAGTTGATCTTCATCCATGGTTGAGACATCTTTGCCCGAGAAAAAGTACTGGCCGCTGCTTAAACCATCGAGAAAACCAAGGATATGCATCAAGGTGGATTTGCCGGAGCCAGATGGACCCATGATAGCAATGAACTCCCCTTGTTTGACGGTGAAGCTGATGCCATGCAGCACGGGCGTGATGACGCCGTCGTTTTCGTATTGTTTTTTGAGGTCAACGACCTTGATGACGTCGGGCATGTTATTGACTTGATTGGATTGGGTTTGGATTTTTCTCGCTGACGATGACAATGTCGTTTTGTTTCAAACCGCTGACGACTTCCACTAAACCTTCGTCCCCTTTTAAGCCGAGAGTTATATTTTTGACAACTGGTTGTCCGCCGATGAGCAAGCGCACGGTTTTTTGACCGTTGGCATCGGTACGAACCGAGCGGAGTGGGATGACCAACGCTTTATCGTGCGCACCGGTGGTAATGGTGACATTGGCCGTCATGCCTGGTTTGACTTCGCGGCCGGCGGGATCAACTTGGACACGGATTTTATAATAGATCGCTTGTTGCACGGTGGTTTCAGCTGGATCTTTGGCGGTCACGGTGCCGGCGAATTTTACATCGTCACCATAGGCGTCGAGGGTGATTTGGACAGTTTGACCGACAACGACTTTTGGCACATCGGCTTCGGGGACTTGGGCTTCGATGTCATAGCTCGAGGTGCCGACCATACGGATGGCGGTGGCATTGGGTGCGATCTGTTCACCAACATCGGGCAACACTTCTGACACAACGCCGTCTACCGGAGCGGTGATTTGAATATTTTTGAGATCGTTAGCTGCTTTTTCTGCGTTGACCTCGGCTTGGCGAACCGAGGCGCTGAGTGGTTCGAGATCAACCGAACGTGGACCCGAGCGTTTCAAATCCAGTTGCGCTTTCGCCGCATCAAGCGCGGCTTTTTGCACCGCGACATTGGTATCAGCGGTGCGCAATTGCACGGTCGCATTGGTATGCGCGACATCCGCGGCGACGACAGCATTGTTATACGCGTCTTGCAGCTGTTGAACACTTTGCGTCCGCGTCAGTTGGGTATTTTTGATGGATTGCAAAGCGGCTAAGACCGCGGAGTTTTGTGTCGAGACACTCGTGCGATCAATGTCGATGGTCGAGCGCTTGGCGGCGAGTTGGGTTTCCGTGAACTGTGATGAGGTTAAACTGGCGGCCAAAACTTTTTGGACATCGGTGAGATAGGCTTGGACCAAGTTGATGGCAGTTTGCAGTTTGGCCGCGGCGGCTTGTACCTGACCGTTGGTGGAGGCCGCTGACAGTGCTTTCACCGTTTGCTCGGCGTCTAGCTTTGAAAGCTTGGCGAGCGTATACGAATTTTTTGCACGATCAAGCACGCCGGTATCCAAGACACCGAGCAAGTTCAAA
>JAYVTL010000036.1:0-1580 GCA_043788845.1 Candidatus Uhrbacteria bacterium | reverse complement strand
TGCTGATACGTTAGAAATATTTTTTTCCACGGCAATCAATCCCAACTTCATAATGTCCGCCTCAGTCCCTTGCACCGGCATGTTGATCGCCATCCGTTCCGCCGCCGCCCGTAACATAGGAAGAGGGGAGTCAATATCCGTAATCGGTCGACGCCGACCAAACAACGTTTCCACATATCCTTGCTGATGCGCCAATGCTTTCACCAACTGCATATAATCGCGCACGCCGTGGTACACCTCAAAATATTTTTTGATAAAATCTTTTGCCTCCGCAAAACTAATCCCTGCACCCTTCGACAAAGCCACCGGCCCTTGCCCAAACAACACCCCAAAATTTATCGTCTTCGCCGTTCGCCGCTGTGCCTGTGTCACTTCTTCCAATGCAACCCCATGAATCTGCGCCGCGGTCGCGGTATGGATATCTAAATTCTTGCGAAATGCTTCCAACATTTTTTCATCCTTGGCCATTGCCGCCACAATCCGCAATTGAATCTGTGAATAATCACAAGACAACAGCACACGCCCCTCTGGAGCAATAAATCCGCGGCGAATCTTGCGCCCCAATTCTGTGCGAATCGGAATATTCTGCATATTCGGATCCGTCGATGACAAACGCCCGGTCGCCGCTACCGTCATATTATACGTCGTATGCACCCGATCATTGCCATCAGCCAATACCGGGATCGCCTCCACATAGGTACTCAACAACTTCGCCACCTCGCGATACTGCGAAATCTTTTCCACCAACGGATGCAGTCCTTCAAGTTTCTCCAATTCTGTTGCCGCCGTCGAAAACCCAGTTTTACCGCGCTTAATTCCCTTGCTTGAAATCTTCAGCACCTCAAACAAAATATGCGCCAATTGAGCAGGGGAGCCCGGATTAAAATGTTCACCCGCCAACGCATCCATCTCGCACTCCAATTTTTCTTTTTCTTTTCTAAAATCTACCATCAACTCCGCAAAGTACGGACGATTAATCATCACTCCTCGTTTCTCCATCTCACCCAACATTGGAATGAGCGGCAACTCAAATTTCTCAAACACACTCGTCAATTTTTTTTCATCTAACTCTTTCCGCATCCCTGCCGCCAACTTCGCAATCGCCTGTGCCTCCGCAAATACCCGCGTCTCCCCATCCGGAAAAAACAACTCCAACCGCGCCGCCGCCAATGAATCCAGCTCATACCCACCTTCACCTGCGGCAATCAAATACGCCGCAATCTGCACATCAAACACCAACCCATTCAACGTCATTCCGCGTTCATCACACCAATGCCACGCACTTTTCAAATCATGCCCAATCTTTTTCACCCCTTCATCCGCCAATATCTCTGACAACTTCGCTTTCACTTTCTCATTGGCCAACACACTCGAAGCAAACAACACCGGCCGCCCTCCATCAGACAACACCAATCCCGCATTCTCCGTAAACAAAGAAGCCTGCGTTGCAAAAACAGGCCGCACCACCAACTCTTTGGCCGTACGTAATTCATTCAAAGCACCAATTGCATCTTTGGCATTCTCAATTCGTACTCCATCAGCCACCGGCGCAATCGATGTCGTCTTCGTCTTCGCAATCT
>JAYVTL010000035.1:0-6591 GCA_043788845.1 Candidatus Uhrbacteria bacterium | reverse complement strand
GGCCAGCCAGGCGATTACGCCGAGCAGGCACAGCAACAACAACTGCAGTCGTGGGTGGCTCTGTTTCATGGAGCCTCCTTTCTTACTGGTTTTTTAACGCTTTTTGAAAGGGCGGGTGGTCCCGCCACGTGTGGAAGGATGAGGAAACTCACCATGAAATGGCGGTTGCGTCAAGTGACAAACCTGGCGTTTCCGGCTACCCTCATGACCATGAATCACTTCTTGGTATTTGGGACACATCCCCGGTTGAGTCTCGCAGAATGGCAAACCGTTGCCGGCGGCCGTTCTCGCCCCATCATAAGCGGAAATGGGGCGCTTGTTCAAGCTGACGAGTGGGATAGCACGGTCCTGATGAACCGTTTGGGAGGCACAGTGAAGTTGGGCGACATCATCGGGCAGTTGCCGACGAATGAGGTGACGGGTGAGGCGGTGGCGCAGATGTTGGATGAAGCACAGCGTTTTCCAGTGCATGCGTTTGATTATGGATGGAGTACGTTTGGCGGCGGAAAAGGGATAAATCGGATTATTTCGAAGGAAGCGATTCCGTTTAAAAAAGCCTTGAAAATGCGAGAACGGTCGTCGCGCTGGGTGACAACCAAGGGTGGTGAAGAGCTGTCCCCGGCTGCGGTGGCCAAGCTCAAGCTGACGACCCAGGGTTTAGATATTTGTTTTTTTATTGTGGCCGAGGTGACGTATATTGGTTTGAGCACCGAGGTGCAGGATGCGGATGCGTGGAGTTTGCGTGATTATGGTCGGCCACGGCGCGATGATGTGAATGGGATGTTGCCACCAAAGCTTGCGCGCATGATGGTGAATTTGGCGCAGGTGCCGCCGGGTGCGACGTTGCTGGATCCGTTTTGCGGGGGCGGGACGGTCTTGATGGAAGCGGCGCTGGCGACACAAGCAAAGCACTTGATTGGGAGTGATGCTGAAACAAAACAGATTGCGGATGCGGAAGCGAATGTGAAATGGTTGGTGGAAAACCACGTTTTACGGGCGGATGATGCCGAGAGATTTCGACATTTTGCGTGTGATGCGCGTAAGCTGGCGGGACATGTGCCGGCAAATTCGGTGGACCGCGTGGTGACCGAGGGCTATTTGGGACCGGCTTTGCATGGGCATGAAAGCGAGGCGCAATTGAACAAAAATGTGGAGGTGATCAGCGCATTGTGGAGAGAAAGTTTGAAAGCGCTGACGGCTGTTCTCGCGCAGAATGGGCGGGTGGTGGGGATTTGGCCGGCGTTTCGTACGTCGGGGGGGATGGCGCGGGTGGATTTGACCGAGGAATTGGCGGACTTGGGTTTGAAATTGGTGGAGCCACTTGAGGAATTGGAGGGTAAGGCCGCTCCCCTGTTGTATTCGCGACCGGGGCAATTTGTGCAAAGACGGATTGTGATTTTAGAACGAAAGTAACGCGCGACGACAAAACGCGCTATTATGCTGGCATCCTTGACTTTTTCGAGGATTTCGAGTATGTTCATCTGTCTGCCTTGAGCCAAGTATTGCTCGGCGCAGATGCAAAAGTCCCTTACACAACCCAGGAGGTTTAGATGGCAATTACCCCCAAACCGCAGGCGGCGGTCATTAGTTTGGCAACCGAAAAAGCCAAGCGGCAACGTGGCGAACTTCGGGCCATGGTCAGCGATATCTGCTATAGCGCAGGCGAGCTGATCCAGGTTGAGCAAGATAGTGCGTACTTCATCCGAGCGGGTGAAGTGGCCATGCGAGCGCGGACGGATTCAACCGACCCCAGCTTTGTGACCATCGACTGCTTCGATAGCGGGCAGATCTTCAACGAGCAGGCCTTTCTTGGCGGCGGCGAGGAGACTGGTTTGCAGCCGAGTTATGTCGCCGTCACCGATGTGACGTTGACCGAGCTGCCGTGTCACGAGTTTGGTCTCGAGGCGAAACGCCAGAGCTTGGAAGATGCGAGTCCCAAGATGCAGCAATACTTTGAGCTGCTGCGGCGCACCATGATGGGTTCGGTCCGGCGCTTGCCGGCTTTGCGCGGGCATATCAAAAAGCTGCAGCAAGAACTGGCACTGCGTCAGCCCGAAGAAGCACCGACCAAGTCACGGCGATCGCCTGAAGAGTTGGTGGGTGAGATTGCACGGCTGCGACAGGATCTCGAGACGAATGGCACGAATTTCTCCGTGCTCGAGATGCAGATGTCGACGCAAACGCGAGTGCTGGCGGCGGCTGAATATGACTTGCAGCGGGCGCGTAACGAGGTCGTTCAAGAGCAAACCGAGAACGCGAAAGTGCGCAGCGAGGCTGCGCAACAACTGGACGAGCTCACACAGCTGAGAGCTGAACGAGCTCGGCTACTACGTATGAACGAGGAGCTGACGCTGATCGGATGGAAACATACGATTGCGGCGGTGAGCTCGCATGCGAAGTGGGTTGAGTCGAGTATTCTCGCTAGCGAACGCTACGAGGAGATGAACTTGATGTCTACGCATTTGCTGACGGTGGCGAATAAGGTGCTCGCGCGTAGCGGATGCCTTGAGCTAACCATGCAGCAGTTTCTGACGTTGTATACGTCGGATACGGAGACGCTCGAAAATCGAGACGAGATCGAACTCGATGAGAGTGCGCTCGATCGATTGGAGGAGCTGATCTCGCAACCCAAGCCTAAGTTGGTGGCGGCACGGGTCACGCAGGCGCATGACCTTGAAGCGGCACCGATGACGGTGCAATCGCTGACGGCGTTTGCGGCCGATGAGCTGCCGACGGTGATCATTCGCGATGAAGCGCCGATGGAACCGCGTGGGCGACTCGAGACCATCCCGCAGATCTCGAGCGAAGATTTGATCATGCCGGTTTCGCTGGAACCAACGAGCGTGGCGCGGAGCGGACATGCCTTGCAAGGACTGTTCGCCGAAGCGCATCAAGTGATCCGAGCGGTGGCATTGCCGACGACGTCAAGGGAGCCGGAGACCGAGGAAGGTATCCCTGAGTCTTGCCTCGATGAGGAGGATGAGGGGCGGCCTACTATGGTTGGTTTGCAGCCGGACTCGACGCTGTTTTCGCAAGATGTGCCGCGCTCGTCGGAGTCAGCGCCGGATCCGCGACGGACGGAGAAAGGGATAGCGCCGCCGCCGGTGGTGGTGGAGCTACGCAAGCGGTGGGAAGCGCGAAGTAAGAAATTAGCTTTTGGTCTTTACTTAAAACACCCCAACGAGGTTCTCTCGGAGGGGTGTTTTTTCATTACGAGAATTGTTGGCGCTGCAAAATATAGTTCGCGTTACAAAATATAGATTTTCGCGTAGGGCCTGCCGTCGATCGCATTTTTTAAAGAACTTTTCTTGGGGGAAAAGATTTTTAAAAAATACTCTCGACGTCACCCACGCTCACTTGGATCAACGGGACGATGAGGTAGCGAGGGGTTGTGCAAAAACACTTTTTCCTTACGGATAGATCTGTCCACCATTTTCATCGTAGAGGAGAATGGCTTGAACGGGGCAGGCTTGGGCGGCGAGAAGAATTGTTTCGTTATCGGCACCATGTTGATCGACGACGTAGGCTTTGTTTTCGTCGTCCATTTGGAAGACACCGGGAGCGACAGTGACGCAAGGTGCGGCGCCGATGCAGAGGTCGCGATCAACAACTATTTTTGCGATCTTGGGAGTGGGAGCGGGCATAATTCAGTGCGCTGACTTTATCCGAAATATTTGTCTTTGTAAAAACGAATCAAGTTTTCGACTTCGGGAATGCAGGATGGATCGCCGGTGCCGACCTTGGTTTTGTTTTGGACTTTCTCGAGCGTATCTGCGCCATCGAGGACGGCTTCTTCGATGTCGTGGTCGGTGATCTTCAACACTTTGTCGATGATGCGGCCGGTTTCGATTTCGATTTTTTCTGGCAGATTGTGCTTGCGATACCAATCGTTGATGGCGGCGCGCAGGGCTTTGTCGCCGAGGACGGAGCAGTGAACTTTGCGAGCCGGCAAGCCGCCAAGGCGTTCCATGATATTTTGTGGGCGGAGTTGGCGAGCTTCATCGAGGGTCAGTCCCCCGTTTTCTGTGACCATGACGGACATCATGGAGGTGGAGGCAATAGCCGAGCCACAGCCGAAGGTTTTCCATTTCAAATCGCTGACGCGGTCGGTGGTGGGGTCGACCTTGATCCAAATTTTCATGGCATCGCCGCAGGCTGGGGAGCCGACCATGCCCATGGCGGCATCGGTGTAGTCGTCTTCGTTTTCCATGAAGTTTTTTGGATGAAAAAAGTGTTCTTTGACGGCATCAGAATAGAACCAGCCTTTGTTGGTTTGGGAGCCGGCGCCAACGACGTCGCCGTGGCGGGCTTCGCTTGAGGGAGTGGTGATGGGGTGGTCAGACATATGGGGAGCTTTTTATTGGGCGAAATATTTCATGTCGAGGTTGACGGGGCTCATGTGGCGGAGTTTTTCTACGATGCTGGGCGCGAGACTGATGACGCGGTCGATATCTGCTGGCGTCGTGCGTTTGCCAAGAGTGAAGCGGAGCGAGCCGTGGGCGGCTTCGTAGGAGAGGCCGGTGGCGAGAATGACATGGGAGGGATCGAGCGAAGTTGAAGCGCAGGCGGAGCCGGTGGAGGCGTAGATGCCTTGGGCGTCGAAGTAGAGAACGGCGGCTTCGCCTTCGATGTCGATGAAAGAAATGTTGACGTTGTTGGGAAGGCGGTCGGTGGGGTGGCCGTTGAGAATAGTTTTGGGGATTTGGAGGAAGCCGTGGATGAGGCGATCGCGGAGTTGGATGAGGCGCGCGTTTTCAAGTTCTTTTTCTGCTTGGGCGAGGCGTAGGGCTTCGGCGAAGCCGATGATACCGGGGACGTTTTCGGTGCCGGAGCGTAGTCCGCGTTCTTGGCCACCGCCGATGATGAGAGGTTGTAACTTTACCCCGCGACGAACGTATAACATGCCGACGCCTTTTGGTCCGTAGATTTTTGAACCGTTGATGGTCATCAAGTCGACGTGAAATTTTTCGACATCGAGGTCGAGGGCGCCGGCACCTTGGCAGGCGTCGGTGTGAAAATACGGATATGGGGTCGCATTGTCTTTGCGCCATTTCAAAATGGCGCGGCCGAGGTCGGCAATGGGTTCGATGGTGCCGATTTCATTGTTGGCCAACATGATGGAGACGAGCACCGTGTCGGGGCGGAGGGCGGCTTCGAGGTCGGAGACAGAAACTTTGCCGGCGCGGTCGACGGGGAGAATGGTGAGGTCGATTTCGCCTTTTTTTTGCATGAGTACGAGGGGCTCGAGTACGGCGTGGTGTTCGAGACTGGAGGTGATGACATGTTTGCCTTTGGCGACATGAGCGCGAGGTAAACCGACGACAGCCATATTGTCAGACTCAGTGCCGCCGGCGGTGAAGATGATTTCTTCGGGGCGGGCGTTCAAGACTTTGGCGATGGCTTCGCGGGCTTCGGTGATGGCTTCTTTGGCACGCATGCCGGGAGTATGAAAAGAGGAAGGGTTGGCAAAGATGCCGGAGAAAAACGGTTGCATGGCGGCCAGCACGCGCGGGTCGAGATAGGTGGTGGCGGCATGGTCGAGGTAGATTTCGTGGTCGGACATATTAGAGAGTTTGAGCGAGGGTGGTTTCGCGCAGGGTTTGTTGGATGGATTTTTGGAGGACGGACCAGATATTTTTGGAGGAACATTTTTTGGCGACCGGGCAAGCTGCATCGGCAACTTGGCAGTCGACCAAGGCGACGGGACCTTCGAGGGCGATCATGACGTGTTCGAGGGTGATGTCTTGCGGGGCGCGGGCCAGGCGGTAGCCGCCGGCACTCCCCTGTTTGCTTACGATGAGATTCGCCTTTTTGAGTTGGGCGGCGATTTCTTCGAGATAACCTTGGGAAACGTGCATTTGTTGCGCGACTTCTTGGAGGGAAATGAAAGAACCCTCGTCAAAAGCGCGAGACAGGGCGGAGAGCAACAACATGGCGCTGTGGTCTTTGGCGGAAATATGGAAGAAGCCGGACATACTCCTAGCTGTGTACTAGGAAATCAGGGTTTTGGCAAGACCTACTGGTTGGAATAGGTGGTTGAATTAAAAAACCCACTCACGAAGAGCGGGTTTTAGAGCTTGAAGGTGGAGCGTAGATTTTCGAGATCGAAGGCCCAAGCATGGGATTGGTCCGCGGCTAGGGCCAGTGCTTCATCGAGCGCGGGGCGCGTCTCGAGGTTGAGATGAAGCTGCTTGAGTAGGTGATAACGATCTGACATTTTCCATTCGGCGAGATCAGCGAGGACGCCGATAAGGGCGGCGGGCTGGGCCTGGGCGATGGCGCGAAAGGCGCAGAGTCGGATCTTGGACAAGGTGAGCGGCTTGGGAGTCGTTTCACGCATAGCCAATTTGTTTTTTTGGCCGTCGGGGAGCTCGCGCCAACCGTAGAGGCGCTGACGCAGGACATCGGATGACCAACGCAGGCGCCAAAAGTCGACGGAGGTGCGATCCCCCACTTTTTGAAACGCGTAGAGAATGCGCAGAGCGTCGAGGGTTTTGGTATACGGCGGTCGTTTGGCCAGCAGGGGCCAATCTTCTCGCACCAACCAATGCTCGAGATGCCAGTACCAGACTTGGAGTTCAGGCACGAGCT
>JAYVTL010000034.1:0-7465 GCA_043788845.1 Candidatus Uhrbacteria bacterium | reverse complement strand
ATTTTTTGATTCGGTTGACCATGAATTACTTTTCGCTTTTTGTAAGCGACGAATTTTTGATGAGCGTGTTTTGAGATTGCTAGCTCATATCATTAATAGTTTTTCGGTGTCAGCGGGGAAGGGCATCCCGCTTGGGAATCTGACCAGTCAGTTGTTCGCAAATGTGTATTTACATGAACTTGATTTCATCATGAAGCAGGAGTTGTGCTTTCCTTTTTATCTAAGATATTGTGACGACTTCATTATTGTTGATTGTTCTCGCAAAAAGATGGAAGCGCTTGCGTTACAGATTGCTGCAATAGTATCTGATCGGCTGCTGGTGACACTCCATCCGAACAAAGTAAGTCTACGAAGTTGGAAACAGGGGATAGATTTTTTGGGATTCGTTGTTTTGCCTAAGGCAATCGTACTACGACCAAAAACTCGTGAGCGGATGATTAGGCGTGTTGATGTTGCAAATGTTTCTTCCTATTTGGGTTTACTTTCGCATGCTGATTCGTTTGAGTTACGGCAAATAGTTTTGAATTTTGCATATTCTCGTCAATTCCATTAGGATACAGGCAATAGTATGTATTCCTGGGAAGCGATTCAATCTCATGTTGCGCGGAGACTTTCGGAAGAGTCGGGAGTTGAAGTTACGGTGCAGGATTTAGTGCCACCGCCAAAACCGGATTTGGGGGATATTGCGTTTGGATGTTTTAAGATTGCGAAAGCACAGGGGAAAAATCCGGCGGAGATTGCGAAAGAGTTGGAGGCAAAAATGAAACAGGGAGATTTGACGATTGAAACGGTGCAGGCGACCGGGCCATATTTGAATGTGGTGATCAAGACGGGGGATTTGATTTCTCGCATTGTGAAAGATGTGGAAGGTGATGGGAGAGATTTTGCGGCGAATCAAGATGGGAAAGGCAAAGAAGTGTTGCTTGAATATGCGCAGCCCAATACGCATAAAGAAATTCATGTGGGGCATTCGCGTAATTTAGTTTTGGGTGTGGCTTTGGTGAATATTTTGCGCGCGAATGGTTGGCTTACGAAGCCTTTGTCCTATCATGGGGACGTGGGTGCGCATGTGTCGAAATGTTTGTGGTTGTTTGTGCGTATTCATAGTGCAATTGTGCCGCAGCCGGTTGAGCCTAAGCCAAAGAAAGGCGTGAAGCCGGCGATACCACTAACTCCAGATCAATGGACTGAATGGGTCTTGGCGAATTTGAATCTTGAGATTGCGCAAGAGATTTTGAGTGCGATTCCAAAGGAAGATCGCAATGGGAAATATTTGGGGAAGATGTATGCGGAGTCAACAAAATTGTTGGAAGAAAATCCGGATTGGAAGGAGCAGGTTTCGATGGTGCAACAAAAATTAGAAAGTGCTGATGCGGCATGGACGGCATTGTGGGCAGAGACGCGTCGCTGGTCGGCGGATGAAATGGGAACGATTTTTCAAGAATTTGGGGTTGAACTTGATCGTCAATATTTTGAAAGTGAAGTGGTGACTGAAGGTCAAAGAATTGTGGATGAGCTTTTGGCGAAAAAGATTGCGCGTGAAAGTCAGGGCGCGATGGTGGTGGATTTGGAAGAAGAAAAATTGGGCGTGTTTTTGATTCGGAAATCGGATGGGACTTCATTGTATGCGACCAAGGATTTAGCTTTGGCGCAATTGAAAGCGCGTGAATATCCAAAGGCGGCGCGGAGTTTGATTTTGGTGGATAATCGGCAGAGTTTGTATTTCAAACAACTGTTTCGCACACTCGAACTCATGGGCTTGAAGATTCCGCATGAATTTGTGGGATATGAATTTGTGACTTTGAAGACGGGTGCGATGTCGAGCCGCGAAGGAAATGTGGTGACGCTTGAAAGTTTTCGCGATGAAGTGATGGCGTATGCGAAACGCGAAACTAAACAGCGGCATGAAGACTGGCCGGAGGGGAGACTGGCGCATACGGCTTGGTGTTTAGCGATTGGGGGGATTAAGTTTGGGATGTTGAAGCAAGATAGCGATAAGATTTTTGTGTTTGATTTGGAGCGTGCTTTGGCTTTTGATGGAGAAACGGGGCCGTATGTGCAATATGCAGCGACGCGTTTACGGACGATTTTGCGCAAAGCAAAATGGAAACCTGAAGACACTAAGGCTTGTGACCTGACGGCGCTTGAACATCCCTGCGAAAAGCAGTTGATGTTGCAGGTCGCTGCTTTGCCTGGAACGATACGTCAGGCGGCGACAGAATTACGTCCGGCCTTGATTGCCCAGTGGTGTGTGGCGATGGCGCATCGTTCAAATGATTTTTATCGGGATGTGCAGGTGATTGATGCGCCGTTTGGGGTTAAACAAGCACGTTTGCGGTTGGTGGCGGCGGTGGTGACCGCGTTTGAGCGTGGTCTGGGTTTGTTGGGGATACCTTTGCCTGATGAAATGTAGGGCGCGTGCGGTATACTGTAGCCTGTGATCATCCTTCCTTTTGATTTTGTTTTAACGGTAGGCACCGCGACGGCCGTTTTTGTGTTGGGGTGTTCGGTATGGGCGCGGCAGCGGGGAGCGGTGGGGAATTTGTTATTTGGTTTGTTGGCATTGGCTTTGACGATATGGACATCGGCAGATTGGTTTTTGCATTTGCAGGGGACGGCCTTGCCGCAACAGGTATTGGTTTGGAAGTTGTTGTTTTATGTGTCGGTGTGTTTTAGTCCGAATATTGCTTTGCATATTGCGGCCTTTGTGGCGAATCGGTCATTTCGAAATTTGGCGGTGACGGCGTATGGGGTGAGTATTGTGTCGTATGTGCTGATTGCGTGGAGCATTATTTTGGCGTCGACGATTGGTCGAGATCCGTTAACAGATTTAGCGCTGTCGATTGGGGCGGGGATTGGGGTGGCATTTTATGCGTTGAGCTTTTTATTGGTAGGGACCTTTATTTATCCATTATTTTTTTCGTCACAATCTTCAACCTTACACAAGCGACGGGCTTCGTATGCGGTGGTTTTGTTGGTGCCATTTTTAATGGCTGGGGGCTTGCAATTATTGTCTGGTCCGGTGCCGATTGGATTTGTGATGCCTATTTTGAGTAGTTTATTTGTGTTTGTGGCATTGTTGAGTTTTCAACGTGCGTCATTTCTCGAGATTACGTTTGGATCATTGGAGGCGTTTTTTGTGCCGTTATTGTCTTTTAGTATTGTGGTGATGATGCGGGCGGCGAATGCGACGGAGTTTATGACGAATTTGATCGGGGTGTTGGCGATTGGGGCCTATGGATATTTGGCGATTCGGACGGTGGGTGCTGAACGATTGCAACGGGCGCGATTGGAAGAGACAAATGTGCAGTTGAAACGGTTATCGCAGGCACGTATGGACTTTGTGGATATGGTGGCGCATCAGTTGCGTTCGCCGTTGGGGGGGATTCATGGCATGACGTCGATGTTGCAAGATGGTGACTTTGGAAAGTTGCCCGAGAAGGCGAATAAGGCGGTGGGACAGATTTCTGATGTGAGTCAGCGATTGTTGTCATTGTCGGAAACTTTTTTGAATGCTTCGAGGGTGGGTTTGGGAACGTATGAAAGTGTATTGATCCAGGCGAGTGTGGCAGATGAGGTGAAAGCGGTAGCAGAAGAATTGCGGCAAGCGGCGGTGAGTAAGGGGTTGGGGTATGAGATTGAGTTGGATTCACGTTTGCCGGCCGTGGTGATGATTGATAAAGAGGTATTGCGGAATGCTTTGTTTAATTTGGTTGATAATGCGATTAAATATACAACGCATGGCAAGGTGCAGATTCAAGCGATTGTTGAGAATGATGAGTTGGCAATTTCCGTGCACGATACGGGTCAGGGCATGACGTCAGAAGAAGCGCAGTCCTTGTTTCAAAAGTTTCATCGAGGGAGTTCGGCACAAGTTCACGAAAAAGATGGGACGGGGTTGGGGTTGTATGTGGTGCGTCGGTTGACCGAGGCCGCACATGGCAGTGTGGGCTGTATGAGTGATGGGCCAGATAAGGGGTCGACCTTTACGTTGCGGTTGCCATTGATTCGCGTTGACGAGCCAGCGGCAAAGACGTAGCGTAGTGGCATATGTTTTCCACAGCCAAGAAGCCTGAAGTTTCGACATCACCGGTGGTGAATGTGGGGTCATTGAAGCAGGCGACGGTCATTGCCCGTGGGGTGCGAGTGGACGGTGATTTTGTGAGCCAGGGTGATGTGGTGATTGATGGGGAGGTGCATGGGGTGGTGAAGGCGGCTGGGGTATTGACCTTGGGATCAGAGGCGGTGCTTAAAGCGCAAGTTCAGGCTGGTGAGGCGATTATTGCTGGGACGATTGAGGGGAATGTTGTTGTGTCTAAACGTTTGCAATTGAAAGCGACGTCGAAGATTACTGGGGATATTTCTTGCGAGACGATTTCGATTGAAGCGGGCGCGTGTATTTCTGGCAAAATGAATTGTGGGAAGATGGGGACGGTGACAACGGACGTAAGTGCTTAGGCGAGACTATGCTTGGTCGGTCTCATGTCTACATTTATGACGAGTTCCTGGGGGAACGAAAGTATGAGCGTGTTTTAGCGTTGATTGAGTCGCGTTTAGCGTTATTGGATTTGCAAGGTGCGGTGGCGCGGTTGTCGAGTTTGCGGGGGACGAGAGAGATTGTGAGTTCATTGGTGAAGGATGGTGTGACAACGGTAGTGATTGTTGGTGATGATCGAACGGTTGATAAAGTAATGTGGTTTTTACCGGAGTTATCGGTGACGGTGGCGTTTATCCCGGTGCGAGTGCCACAGGAGACGGCAAAGTTGTTGGGAATACCAATGGGAATGGCCGCCTGTGACGTATTGGCGGCTCGGCATGTGGAGGCATTGGATGTTGGGACATTGAATGATCGATTTTTTTTGGTGGAGGTGTTTGTGCCGCAGTCGGTGGCATGGGTAGAAGTACCGGGGCAATTTACGGTGCGGGCGGTGAAAGGAGGGTCGATTTCAATCAAGAATTTGGGGGCGGATGCGCATGATGGATTGCTTGAGCTTTCGATTTTGCCACAACAGGTAAAAAAGGTGGGGTGGTTGATGAAGCCGGCTGTGCAAGTGACGCGATTATTGGTGTCGCGGGCGATTATTACGGCGGCTGACACGATTGAAGCGCAGGTCGATCATCATATTTTGAATGGGGTGAGGTTTGAGGTGGGAGTGTTGGCGCAGAAATTGCGGTTTATTACGGGCAGGAATCGGCCCATTGCAAAATAATGCGAGAATTGTTACCCTTCCGGCACCAATTCAAATAGGGTCGGTGTTCGAAAAAGTTATGCTCAGGTGGCGGAATTGGTATACGCATCCCGACTTTACGTCGGGACGGGAGCAATCCCGTGGAGGCTCGATATTTTCACAGATCATTCATCGAAGCTTGTAGAGGATGTTCTCTTCAGTCTTTGGTCGAAAGATCAAATGTAGGCTCAGGTGGCGGAATTGGGAGACGCACCAGCTTGAGGTGCTGGCGGGAGCAATCCCGTGGAGGTTCGAGTCCTCTCCTGAGCACCAGGTGAAGCCCCCGGTAATTCCGGGGGCTTTGACATATTGAGTTATTCGTGGCAGCGGTAGAGTATGCCCTGGATCTACATTTTGTATTCTGAAAAGAAGGATCGGTATTACATCGGTTCGACGGAAAATATTACGCGCAGGCTCGCTGAGCATGATCGTGGACATACAAAATGGACCAGATTTGGTGCTCCGTGGCAATTGATGGCTTTGCAAGAAGTGCTGACTCTGGGAGAGGCTCGTTCTGGAGAGAGATATTTAAAGAAATTGAAGAGCAGACGAATCTTACAAACGATTATTCAGAGCGGAATTGGTATACGCATCCCGACTTTACGTCGGGACGGGAGCAATCCCGTGGAGGTTTGAGTCCTCTCCTGAGCACCAGCATTTGACCCAGCGAAAGCTGGGTTTTTTGTTATTCAAATCCAAACTAGTGTTCAACTTGATGTCCAAGCATTGTTTGGGCTATGAGGTCTTCATTGACAAAAATGCATATTTCAGGTTAGTTTCATTCGTTCTTCGACAAATCGAATTTGTTTTCATGAGGCGCGATTGGTTGGTTTTTTTGCCAATCGTTCGCGCCTTAGGAATCCCGAAATATTGGAACACCATCTGACATCCTGTTTGGTGGTTTTCTCTGATGGCGCGGGAGGATGCAATGAAGCACCGACACATTCGCAAACTGTTCGCAGCAAGTATTCGCGCGGTACGTCGCAAGCGATCATTTCCGATCGTCTTTCGCGACTACCAAGTCGCGGCTCTCGATGCGACGGCTATATGGCTTGAAGATTCGCGTGGTTCACGTGCGGGGTATGTGGCACATGCCACTGGCCTTGGAAAAACGGTTTTGTTTGCTTCGCTTGTAAGCGAAGCAAAAGAGCTGAAGTGTCTCGTTGTTGTTCCCAACAAGCTTCTCGTCGCACAGACCGTTCGTGAGATCGTGAAACTTACGAATTGCCAGATCGGCCACGTTTCGAGTCTTGGAAAGATCCATGACAGCGAGGGTGAGTTGGTGGCAATGAGAGGTCACAATGGCCAGCGCATTGTCGTGA
Organism: Candidatus Uhrbacteria bacterium; assembly: GCA_043788845.1. Lineage (GTDB taxonomy): Bacteria > Patescibacteriota > Patescibacteriia > 2-12-FULL-60-25 > 2-12-FULL-60-25 > JADZEJ01. The sequence continues at coordinate 915 of JAYVTL010000034.1, read as the reverse complement.
CGACGGATGCCAGTTTCAAATCACGTGCCAAACAGCTCGCAGAAGAATTTGCGCCACATGTCGTGATTCGTGACGAATGTCACTGGTCGTACACGGAGAAATCGCAGGTCGCGGTTGAGTTGTTTAAGGAGGCTGTCGTGATTGGATATTCGGCGACGCCGGATTATCTCACGACGACTTGCAAGGCACACTACATTCCGGTGACGCTCGACAATGGACAGGTCCTCTATGCCGCGCCCGACCGTGTGGCACAAGCGTATTACCCGACGCTCATTGATCGGCGCACCGTGCGCTGGGGCATTGAGAACGGACACCTTGCACCACTGGCATGGGGCATGCTTGAGTTCGATGTCTCGCTCGATGAGGTTTCTGTTGTCGAGACGCCGGCGGGCATGGACTATGATCCGGAAGAGCTTCGAAAGGTGCTCGCTAAGCATTGGCCTCTCATGGAAGAGATGATTGTCCGTTTGTATGAAGACAACGTCTATGACATCCGTACACGCCAAGTGTGTGCGATGTGTCCCGGTATCGCCGAGGCTGAGAGTTTGGCGAAGAAACTTTCGCGCTTTGTGCCTTCGGCATGCATTACGGGACAGACGTCTGACGAGGAGCGTGATCAGATGCTGGCTTCTTTCGACAGCGACATCCCGACGAAGAAAACCATTCGGTTCATCTCGTCGGTATTCGTTCTTCGTGAAGGCTGGGACTCACGAACTGCCGAGATTGCGCTCATGTTGCGTCCGACGAAGAGTCGGGTGTTGTATGAACAATTTCTCGGACGCATCCTTCGACGAAGGAGAGATGGGCGGGAAAAGATTGCGCTCGCACTCGACGCGCATTTCCTTCGAACTCGCCTGTCACCCCTTTCAGCACCTGTGCTTTACGGAGTACCGGGCGAAAAGGTGGTCGAAGGCG
>JAYVTL010000033.1:0-2763 GCA_043788845.1 Candidatus Uhrbacteria bacterium | reverse complement strand
TGGCTCGAATGCCACTACTCCACCATCCTGCATGAAACCGGTCACCTCGCCTGGAACTCGACCCAATTCGACGCCCTGATGAACAAAGCCTGTACGACCATCCTCGGCACTACCGTACCTCCAAACGATGCTGCAGCCACTTGCACCAACGTATTTCTGTCGAGTGCATTTCAAACCGAAATTGTAGGTATTAACCGACTCAGTCAACTTCAACTCCTAGTCTTTGAAGGCCAGGCCGAACTCTTCACCATCATCGCGGCCGAACAACTTCTGCGCACCGAACCAAAAAACAAAGTATTCGCTGCCATCCTAGGCGATGCACTGAAATACCTGTTTAGCATAGATGGCAAGTGTCCATTCCTGATGCAACATCTCGCCGCATCAGATGTTGACCTCGACCAGGCAAAAAACATGTTCACCCAAGACTTCTCTCAAATAGTATCATCGTTCACCCAGCACTTTGCTCCCAGCAAGCAAGGCATGGAAGCTGCTCGCCAACATGTACGAGATATCATCGAACAACGCTGGGATATACACATCGAAGCAAACGGTTTGGATTCAATGCTCAACGTCACAAACAACGTTGCCACCATAAAGAGCTTTGATCGGATGATGCGCGGCGGCGGCACCGAAGACATCATTCAATTCGTACATCAAGCAACCGCTCGCTTGGAACCCTTCGACCTTCCGCCCATCGTTGAAGCCGTCAATGCCGGGAATCCCCTACCCGCCATCAAACTCCTGCGTCAGCTCTACCCTCAAAATACCAAGTTCACCAATCGCCTTTTTACCCTTGGAACTGCCTTCGAAAACGCTGAGCACATGGCCATGGCAACCCACATCTACCAACTGCTGATCCAAGACTTCCCTAACGCCGACCTCATACCTCGCGTCAGGCATCGGCTACATGGACTACAACCGTTAACTACCCCAAAGAGAGGCCTCTCAAGCCTCTCTTTTTTATATGCAAAAAAGCCGACAATTTTCATTAGCACTCACAAAGTTTGACTGCTAAAATTGGATACGCTATCCTACCCACGTTATGAAAAACTCCCCCATTACCGACAACTACCTCGTCCCCACCGTCATCGAAAAAACCTCCTACGGTGAACGAGCCTACGACATCTATTCGCGCTTGCTCAAAGACCGCATCATCATGCTCGGCACGCAAATCAACGATGATGTCGCCAATATTATAGTGGCACAAATCCTCTTTCTCGAAAGCCAAGACAAAACCAAAGAAATTAAACTCTATATCAACTCACCCGGCGGCAGCGTCAGTGCCGGCCTTGCCATTTACGACACCATGCAACACGTGAGCTGCGACATTTCCACCATCTGCATGGGCATGGCCGCCTCCATGGGCGCCGTCCTCCTCGCCGGTGGCACCAAGGGCAAACGCTTTGCTCTCCCCAATTCAGAAATCATGATCCACCAACCTCTCGGCGGCATGGAAGGTCAAGCCTCCGACATCAAAATTCATGCCGAGCACATCATCAAAACCCGCGAACGTCTCAACAAAATCCTCGCCAAACACACCGGCCAAAACATGAAGCAAATTGAAACCGACACTGACCGCGATAACTTCATGGATGCCAAAGACGCAGCGGCCTACGGCCTCGTCGACAAAGTGATTACGAAATAACCACCAAACAAAAACGCTCCGCTATCCACGGAGTGTTTTTGTTTTGACTTGTTATTCCTCCCCGCCGATTACTTCGGCTTGGTCATGACTCACAAAAGTCGTGCTCGACACCATGTCACCGGCTTCCTTAAAGCGCATCACCCGTACACCCTGCGTATCACGTCCCAAGCTTGGCACATTCTTAAATGGCGTGCGCACCACCAGGCCATTCTTTGAAATGAGAATCAAGTCACGATCATCATCCGAGGCAGCAACGTAGGCACCCACCACACCACCAGTTTTTGGCGACACATGCATGGTACGAATACCCGATCCTCCACGATTCTGAACCTTGTATTCAGAAAGATTGGTGCGCTTCCCAAGGCCATTTTCCGCAATCGTAAACAATTCAAGCTGCCCCTTCTTCACCACCGACGGCACAATCACATCCATGCCCACCACTTCATCGCCGCCTTTCAAAGCAATCCCACGAACACCCGCCGCCGTACGACCCATCGGGCGGACATCCGTTTCTTCAAAGCGGATCGATTGTCCTTTCTTCGACACCAGCACAATTTCATCTTTGCCACTCGACGGTTTCACCCAGCGCAAATCATCTCCATCCTTCAAATTAATCGCAATCAATCCAGAACGACGCACCACCTTAAACTCTTCCAAATCTGTTTTCTTAATTGTGCCCTGATTGGTCACCATCACCAAGTGCGAAAAGCCTTTCATATCAGACAACGGCAATACCGTCGCCACTTTTTCGCCTGGTCCAAGTTGCAAAAAGTTCACCACCGCTTGCCCCTTGCTCGTGCGACTCCCCTGCGGGATCTCATACCCCTGCAATTGAAAGACGCGACCACGCGAAGTAAAGAACAACAAATCCGCATGCGTATTCGTCGAGAACAAGTGCTCGACCTGGTCTTCTTCTTTCGTCGTCAGCCCAGCCACACCTTTGCCTCCACGATGCTGGGTACGAAACGTATCCGGCGGCAAACGCTTGATATACCCATCCGCTGTCAACATGACAATCGTCGCCTCATCCGGCACCAAATCCTCAATCGAAAATTCCCCAACCGCACTCTTCACCACCTGGGTACGACGATCATCCCCATATTGCTCCTTCAACTCAA
>JAYVTL010000032.1:0-4583 GCA_043788845.1 Candidatus Uhrbacteria bacterium | reverse complement strand
TGCGCCGTCATTTGATTTTGGAGCGCGATCCTAAGGCCATCGCAACGGCCTTGGTTCGTGAATTGATTGGTGCTCGGTATTTACCAAATGGTGAGTTGCCCGAAAGTTTGATTGTGGAAGTGTCTGGTTTGGTGGCGAAATATCTGGCGGTATCTGGCACACGGGCTGGGAGTGAAGGGCATTATTCTTGGTTGCTGGGTTTGGTGGCGGCAGAAATCGAAGATTTGGTGGTTGATGCTTCACGCGAAAAGGGGATTGTGACGTATTTGTATGAGCGGTTAGCTGGGCGAGTGCGGGTGACGGGCTTGGCTATTTCTGAATCCGATGTACGTTTGCAAGTATATCTTGCGTGTTATCGTGGGTTGTATAAGGCAGATGACGATATTTTGGGTTATAAGTTGTTGCGCGCGTATATGCCAGAATGGCTGCGCCCCAGTGAGTGGATAGAGCGCCCAGTGGCTACTGCCGAGCGAATGGTCGGTGTCGAACGTCGTATTCGTAATACTTTGCGTCATGTGCAGGGTTCGCGTTTTCAGCGACAGTTGAAGCCGTGGACGGTATCGATGAATATGTTGGTCCAGGTATTGATGGATCCAAAAGCCATTGAGCCAAGCGAGCTGTTAAAAGAGCCAGAGAAACTCGCGTCAGCGATGACCAAGCGAGCAGAAGCTCAATATCAGCTGGCGAAGGGGAAGCTGCGTCGTGGAGCTTGGCGTGCCATTTTGTATTTGTTTTTGACCAAGATGGTGTTTGCCTTTGTACTTGAGGTGCCAATTGAGTCCAGGTTTTATGAGCATGTTTACCTCCCCGCTTTGTTGATTAACTTGTTATTTCCTCCAGTCTTAATGTTTCTGGTGTCCTTGTTGATCCATATTCCGGGTAAGGAAAATACCGCTCGGATCAATCTTTGTGTGAAACAGCTGCTCAATGATGCCGACATGCCAGAACTTGAGATCCGTATTCCTTCGCGTCGTGGGAGTTTGTCGCGTTTTTGGTTTACCGTGGTATATATCGCTACTTTTTTCTTGAGCTTTGGATTGACGGCGCTCTTTTTGCAGTTTTTGAGTTTTACCTGGGTGTCGGCCGCGATCTTTATTTTTTTCTTGTGTGTGGTGAGTTTCTTCGCTTTTCGTCTGCGGCTCACGGCGCGTGAATTTGTGGTGATCGAAGGTTCGCAACGGGTACTTTCTGTACTCATTGATTTGATCTCTTTGCCAATCTTGCGGGCTGGTCAATGGCTCTCGATGAGCATTTCTCGTCTGAACGTCTTTTTGTTTTTCTTTGATTTCTTGTTTGAAGCACCGTATAAATTGTTCCTGTCGGTGCTTGAAGAGTGGTTTGCGTTTATGAAAGAAAAGAAAGAAGAATTGCAATGAGAAACTTTTCTTCAAAATCACTTCAACGGGCGGCCGGTATTTTGGTGGCGTTGATTTGGTTCGTGGCGGTGATTGGTTTGTTCGCATGGATGGCACATACCCATACGAACTTTAAGCATGTCCCGCGGATATTGCATGGGTTTATTCGTTCAAAGGGAGCCTGGGGTCCGGTTATTATCATTTTGTTATATGTGCTTCGTTCGTATGTGTTTGCGCCTTCGACGGTGCTGATAGTGATCGCAGGATCATTGTACGGCCCAATCTGGGGTACGGTGCTTAATCTGGTCGGTGAAAATGTTTCGGCGATGATTTGCTTTGCTTCGTCGCGTCTATTGGGGAGAAAAATTGTGGAGCAACATGAGACGAGTTGGATGAAGAAATACGATGATATTTTAACGCGAGATGGTTTTGTAACCGTGCTGATCATGCGCTTATTCTTTTTTCCATTTGATATTGTGAGTTTTGGTGCGGGGATGACGGGCATTACCTTTCGTCAGTATGCTTTGGCCACGTTTTTGGGGTTATTGCCTGCTTGTGTGACATTAACAGTTTTGGGAGATTCTTTTAGTCACCCAGAGGCGATGATTTGGTTTATCGGGATGTTGGTGGTGATTTTGGCGCTGGCCTTTATCCTGGTGCGTCAGCCACGGGTGAAGCGTTTACTTGGGATTCAGATTGAACAACCACATGAGTAATACCTTTGAACTTGGTCAGATATCGCAGCACTCACGAGCACGTCGTGGGATATTAAAAACAGCACATGGAAATTTGTCGACGCCTTTTTTCATGCCGATTGCGACCAAGGGAGCAGTAAAGACACTTTCCTCGACCGACATGGCGCAGCTGGGAAGCCCGATTATTCTTTCGAATACCTATCATTTGTATTTGCGACCAGGGCTTGAGGTGCTGCGTTCGTTTGGAGGATTGCACAAGTTTATGGGCTGGGAAGGTGCTTTGCTGACTGACTCGGGTGGATATCAGGTTTTTTCATTGTCTAAGATGCGCAAGATTACAGAAGAAGGCGCCACTTTTGCTTCGCATATCGATGGTTCAAAACATTTGTTGACGCCAGAATTGTCGATGGAAATTCAGCAAGTTATTGGCTCGGATATTGTCATGGTGTTTGATGAGTGTACGCCGCCCAATTCGAGTGAGAAGTATTTAGAAGATTCTTTGGCGCGGACTTTGCGTTGGGCAGAGCGTTCAAAAATTGCTTTCGAGAAAGGGAAAGCGGCCTCGAATAATCCGGGGGCGCAATTGTTTGGGATTGTGCAGGGCGGGGTTGATGTTGGAATGCGCCTGCGACATGCCGAGGGATTGAAGCAGATTGGATTTGATGGCTATGCGATTGGTGGTTTGTCGGTGGGTGAAGCGTTTGATGATAGTTGTCGGATTGTGGAAGCCTTGGATGATGTCATGCCAAAAGATGCACCGCGCTATTTTATGGGAGGCGCACAGCCGCATGAGATCGTGGCCTATGTAAAACGAGGCGTGGACATGTTTGACTGTGTTCTGCCGACACGCAATGCTCGGCATGGCTTGTTATATCGCTTTACGCATGGCGATGTTAGTCAGCAAGATTTTTATGAGACGGTGCATGTGACAAATGAGAAGTTTCGTTTGAGTGATGAACCATTAGTGGATTCAACTGCGACGGATGTGGTGGGTAAAGAACTCACAAAGTACTCATTAGGCTATATTCGCCATTTGTTTACGGTGGATGAAATGTTGGCCTATCGTTTAGTGACCTTGGCCAATGTGAGATTTTATCTCGAGCTGATGAAAATAATCGGGGTGGCGATTGAGCTGGGGAAGTTCTAGGGAGGGTTTTTTGACCAGGATTGACAAAAGCCTAAAAATGGCTTAATCTTACAGCCTGTTTTCCTGAAGAACCCAACAGGTTTACAGAACAAGCTCGGTACAACTTTTAGGAGGTCGTATGTCAGAAACGCACATTTCAACCCATGGACAAGGAAAGAATGGGACGGCTCGTTTTCCTTCACAAGAACCGATTTCGCGGGTGAGCCTGGTGCCGCCGCGTCTGATTCATGGCTTGGTCGATCTCAAGACCTTGCCGCCGCAAGATCGTCTGTTCTATGAGCGGGATTTGATGCGGTCGCAGGCCTTCATTGCACAAGAGTCGCAAAGACGAGCATTCGTCGGGCGACAACCGTGCTTGATCCTCAAGTTTCGGTGCATGGACGAGAAGGAAGCAGATACCGAGGAGAACCTCGGTATCCCGTGCGGAGCCTCGAATAGCATCGAGATCGCGGGCAATCTCATCGGCGATGGGAATTTGCGGGTGAATCAAGAGATCCAGAAGCGGATCTTGCAAGCATCAGCGATGAATAAGGTGGTGCTATCGCTGTTCATCACCCATGAAAGTGAGCGCTTGCCGCATGAAGATTCTTGCGCAGCCTGGGGTCAGGATATCGCGAAAGCTAATGCGCACGCGGTGTTGCAGGTGTCGCGCCTCAACGAAGATGGCGTGGACCGCATCGCGCACGGTTCTATCGTCCGCCGAAATTTGGTGGCGGTACACATCACGTCGGTGACTGACACCGAGTGTCGGATCTGGTGTGGTCAGAACGAGCGCGTTAATCCGATGGACTTTGTTCAAGAGAACGGAGGCTCGGTGAATCCGCGAGCAGATCTCGAAGGAGAGGCGTTGGTGGAGCAAGTGCGTGCCAGGTTTGCGCAGGCATTTCCTCGTCGTGATGAACGATTTGAGGGATTGACCACGCCGCAGTGGGAAGCCGTCATCGGTCAGATGGCCGAGATGTGCACCCACAATATCGGCGTGGTGCGCGAGATGGTGCGCAAGAACTTGCCGACGCGCAAGAGCGGACACAAAGGAACGCGGCTGCTGGTGGGCCGAGGTTGGAAGATGTACAGCGAGGTCAACAAGTGGTTTCGCGTGAGTGATTTGTCGCCAGATGACGTTTTGCGTCGGCAGGTGCAGATCGCTTGCAAGTACATGTTGCGCAACGATTTCTTGCTGCTGCTCCGCAAGGGGTATAAGCGGGGACCCAAGTTGTCGATGCATGTGAACACGCCCTACAACGACGAAGAAGTAGGGGACCGGAGCACGTCCATTCGACATTCGATGGGCATGGCACGGTTCGTGAAGAGTGAGTTGGTTGACTTGATGCAAACTCCGGCACGTCGTGCCGAGTTCGATAGCCACCTGCGACAAGCGCTGGAGGC
>JAYVTL010000031.1:0-1653 GCA_043788845.1 Candidatus Uhrbacteria bacterium | reverse complement strand
ACCCAGGAGGCCTGACAATCCTCGACGATTCATTTCTGCTGATGGGACGAATTTGAGCACGATTGGATATTGCTCATTCACCAAGATGTCGTAGTCACCAAACCAATTTTTGGCATGCAGGACTTGCACGGTGAGACGCATATGATTCAAGTTGAGATCCATGGTCTTGAGTTCAGGGTCCGAGGTGGTTTCGTACAAGTCTTTATGTGGCAATAATTTCTCAATATCTTTTGACAAGGTGGTAAGTGCGGCCGCGACGGTTGGTGGCAAGGTACCAACGGCGGAGGTCGTGTCCAAACCAAAACCTGGATTCATGGTCGCGCGATGGTTTTTGATCAAGTCGGCGAAGACATCGGTTGAGATCCAGAGTCCGCTGCGGCCACCGGCATTGGCGAGATCGTCTTTCCAAAAAGTTGGGATGAGCAAGTCATGTGTGTCGCGCAAACCAAAGCCTTGGATATTGCCACGCAGGATTTTGTTTTCGATTTTGCCATCGGTGCTGGTCACGGCGGTTTTCATCACCCAGTCGACTTCGGCGAGATTGCCAGGTGCAAAACTTTTGACGAGAATCTCACGCTGAATCGTTTTGCCCCAGCCGCGTGAAGCCGCATAGACCTCACCGAGTCCGGAAAAGCTTTGGTGTACCGAGACGACGGTGCCGGAGGTTAAGCTGATTTTTTTGGCGGCTTGGTCGGGTGAGAGGTTTTCGAAGTTGGCTGCTTTTGGGCCAGCGGGTTCCATTTCAGGTGCCTTGGTGCTGCTGGTGTTTTTGGTACAGCCAAAGCCCAAGGTCGCAAGCAAGGACAGCGCGCAGCAGGTGGCCAGGGGTCGAGCGGAGAGGTTCATATTAGTTGGTGGGGAGATAGGTTACGGTGACCACAATTTGCGTGATGGGCGACGGATGCGCAAGAGGGGCTTCGATTTCGACATGAATGATGGCATCTGGACGCGAAGCGACGAAGTCTTGGCGGTCGGCGGTGGTGCTGGGCAAAGCTTGGGAGACGAAGCCATTGGACTTTAACTGAACCGCGTAGAAAGCCAAAGCTTCGGCGACCGAGGCGTCTAGTTCACGCCACACAAAGGTGGCGGTGTCAGTGGCGAGGCCGGGCATGTTCGCCGAGTTAAGGAGACCTTTGGCTTGACCGGCGTCGGTAGCTGGAGCCTCGCTGGTCGAGGTTGTCGTCGATGGTGCAGGGACTTCGACCACATCACCCAGCAGGCGCAATGGCGCAACAATGAATTGCACTAACGCATTTTTCTTTTTAGCGGGCGTATAACTGATGGCGACGGCCTTCTCGACTTGAAAGAGGGAAATATCTTTGGGGAAATTTGGTGGAGGATTTTTTAGAAACTCTACTGGTGAACCGATCATGCCGTGGGCAAAGAAGGCAATCAGTACAAAACCCACCAGCAAAAAAAGTCCACTCGCGATCAAGCAAGAGGCCCAGAGTGGGCGACCGGATTGGAGAGTTTGGAGGTCTTCCATATATGGCAAGAGTATCTGACCTGGCGCAAGTCGTCGAGGAGGACTATCATGGCTGGAAACCTTTTCTATGTCCCCTACTTCTTCGTCCGCGGGATTATCCTTGGGTCAGCTCGCGCCTGACTTCACACTGACTGATGAGACCGGCAAACGCTGGAGCTTGTCTGCGC
>JAYVTL010000030.1:0-3222 GCA_043788845.1 Candidatus Uhrbacteria bacterium | reverse complement strand
GGCCGAGGGCATCACGTGGGATGAGCTGCCGCAGTCGGTGCGGTCGGCTTACGCAATAGATCCATTGTCGGGTTTGCGACTGTATGTGAGTGTTTCTGCACGCAAGTGTTGCGCGCTCGAACTGGTTGCCACCAACAAGGATCTGTAGTTCTTTCGGCAAAAACCTCAACCCCACTGGCAAGCAAGCTGGTGGGTTTTTTAATCGCAGAGTCTTGACTTTTTCGTTGTTTTTAGGTATATGGAAAGTGTTCGTTGACAACGAATACACGCCTACACAGGCACCGCAGAACGCCTCGGGTTTATCCGAACCTAGGGGGCATCGTTTCAGTTAACCAAGAACCGAAGTACGGAGGTCACCGTGACTAAATCGAAAACGAAGTTGTCGAAGCCGTGGTATGACGGGAGCAACCTTCGCGGGTTGCATTTGCGGGCTATCGTTACCCAGAGTGGGGACATCATCGCGAAGAATTATGATTCGCGCGAAGTGCTCGACAAGAGCGTAGCTGGCAAGTCGGGTGATATCGGAGTGACCGTCCGGGTGGATGGGTATGTTGATAGTCTGACACCGGCACAGCGCCATAGTTTGCAAGACATCGCGCGTGGCATGAGCGAGACGCTTCAACAACGGGTGGGGATCGAGACGACTGTCGGCTTCAAGCCGGGGACTGCCGTCAGGGCCAACCCCACTGGGGGCGGTGTGCCAGTGCTAGGTATTGTCGAGGGAATGACGGATAGTGGTTTGTACCTGCGGGCATTTGCCGATGACTGCACACATCTCAAGCGTGTCTTTGTGCCGATGAGCGCCTACTATATCGACGAGGCGACGAGATATGTTGGTGTGGATGGCCTCTTTAGGTTGCACTGTAAAGAGATGCAACTGCATGCAGATTTCGGTTTCTACCTTGAAGACGTTGTTGAAAATTTCGAGCTTACCAAGGAGACTTTGCAGTATATTCTGGAAGAGTTGCCAGACGGTTATCTCGAAGATTACGAAGGAGTTCTAGAAAAGTTGGCAGATCCCGCTCGTATCGCACGCGCCGTAGCCAGTAAGAATTGTCGCTATCGTAAAGCGGCGATCGCTTTGACTGACGATATTGTGGCCTGTGAAACGATCGCTCTTGATCCAGAAGAAACGATTGAGTTTCGAGAGGTTGCTACCAATAAGTTTGAGGATGAAGAATTCCTCGCAAAGGTGGCGATCAAGGCTTTGGACTACCCATCGACGTCGACCTATACTGAAGCCAAGGTTTTTCGCGAGGGGATGCTTGAGCGAATTTCACGCAAGGAAGTCATGTTCCAGCTCATGCTTGAAGGTCTTGGCTACCATCATGCGGAGAAGCTACCTCTGTATCTTGGGGTCATCGGTGACCAAGAGCTATTGTTTGAGTTGGCATCGAAGCTGGAATCGGAGCTTAGTCAAATGGCCTTCCTTGCAATTAAGATGCTCGATGCAGAACATGTCGTCCTATTCCTGAAAATCGAACCCGGACGAAAACGTCAGCTCGGGTATCAGTACATCGGGTTGGCCATCGATCGTGCTTTGGGGCTTGGGGCGATCGATGATGGATTCCTTGAGCAGTATATAGATGATTTTAGACAGGAGCTTGCTGGTGACATGCTCTTTACATGTGTCTCAGGCAGGATTAAAGGTGAGGAGGTCCTGATGCGTGTTATGCGAACTCGCAGCGAGCAGCAGCTCACAATGGCGAAAGAAGCCACCAGGGCCAAGCGCAAACGTACGCGCAAGCCAGCTGCAGCCAAGTCAGCCTTAGTTTCTTTTCTATAAAGCGTCCCAATTTATCGGGACGCTTTTTTATTTGCCGCGTTCACTCCCGCCCGCTACAGTTTGGCGCATGTCTCGAGAGGAATTATTGGAGGGGTTGAATGAAGCGCAAAAGAAGGCGGTCACCCATGGTGATGGGCCTTTGTTGATTGTGGCTGGCGCTGGGACAGGCAAGACGACGGTGCTGACTCGGCGGTATGCTTCATTATTGGAAGGACCGGGGATGAGTACTGATAATATTCTCGCCCTGACGTTTACCGAGAAAGCCGCAGGGGAGATGGAGGATCGGGTTTTGCAGTTGTTATCCAATGGGACCTATGACTTTTGGATTTCGACTTTTCATGGATTTTGTCAGCGGGTGCTTGAGCGTTATGCCTTGGAAATTGGTTTGCCGAATCGATTTAAGCTATTGAATGAGACTGATGCCTGGTTGTTGATGAAGCGCCGTTTTCAAGAACTCCCGTTGGATCATTATCGACCGCTCGGCAATCCGTTGAAGTTTCTGGCTTCATTGCAAAGTCATTTTTCTCGAGCGAAAGATGAGGGGGTGACGCCGGAGCGGTATGTGACGTTTGCGCAGACTGCGGTGTTGGATGGCGATGCGGAGTTTGTGAGTGGGGAACGGGCTCGTTTGGCGGAGTTGGCGGCGTGTTATGCCATGTATCAAAAGTTTTTACGTGATGAAGGAGCATTGGATTTTGGTGATTTAATTCTTGAAACGTTGAGATTGGTGCGAGAACGGCCGGGAGTTTTGAAGGAAATGCGACAGCAGTTTAAGTATGTGTTGGTGGATGAGTTTCAGGATACGAATTGGGCGCAATATGAGTTGATCAAGTTATTGGCCGGACCGGCGCGGAATATCACGGTGGTGGGTGATGATGACCAGGCGATTTATAAATTTCGTGGTGCGTCGCTCGCGAATATTCTTCAATTTCGAGATGACTTTCCAGAAGCGGTGACCGTGTCGTTGACCGAGAATTATCGGTCACATCAGGAGATTTTGGATACGTCGTATGGGTTTATTACACATAATAATCCAAATCGGTTGGAGGTGCGGTTGGCGTCGATTGGGTTGGATAAACGCTTGAAGGCTGCCAAGGGTGAAGGGGGCGATGTGTCGGTTGAGTGGTATAAAACGCGGGAGGATGAAGCAGAGGCGGTGGCTCGGAAAGCGATTGCTTTGAAAGAGTCAGAGCCGGAGCTGACTTGGAATGATGTGGCGATTCTTTCGCGCTCGAATGATGGGGCCGAACCATTTATCCTGGCACTGGAGCGTCATGGCATCCCGTATCGGTTTTTTGCCATGCGAGGGTTGTATACCAAACCGGTGATTTTGGATTTGTTTGCGCTGTTGCAAGTGATTGATGGTTCGAACGAATCGTCGGCGGCATGGAGGGCGATGACTTGCCCGAGCTATGCGTTTTCGATGCCAGAAATTG